>JAYVZR010000336.1:0-10528 GCA_043783135.1 Ferruginibacter sp.
TACTAGAGGCTTTTATTGGCTTATATAGGGTTGCATCTCGTATAGTTGCCTACAACGGCTACGACTTGGCGATGTGGCAGTATTTGAAAAACGTCAGCCCGTAACTATTTCTAAATTTATAAATAAAAATTCATTTTTATTCTATTGTTATCTTAATTCGTCGGTCGGAACTGAAACCGATTAGTGAACAGAAAAAAAAAGCTGAAAATATATTCATCACCCGGCCATATTGCCTCCTATGTTTAGTATGCTTGAATTAAAACCTCGGTGGGAATATTTAGCCTGTCATGTATTTGCCTGATCATTTCGAGAGAAAGCTTTCTTTTACGGCTTAGAATTTCACTTGCTCTGCTCTTTAGCCCAACAACATTTGCTAAGTCGGTTTGGTTGTACCCAAGTTGTTCCATTCTGAATTTAATAGCCTCGACCGGGTCAGGGAAACCAATTGGAAACTTCTCATTCTCATAATTATCAATTAACATTCCCAATATTTCTAACTCGTCTCCTTTATCTGTTCCTTTTTTTGCATCAAAAATTAATTCAAGTCTTTCAAGAGCTTGTTCATAATCTTTTTTTGTTTTAATTGGTTTAATATTCATTTTAAATTGTTTTAGCATTTATTTTATCGTACTCAGCATGTGTTCGAATAAATTTAATCCAAACCATCTGGTAGTCATAGCTAATTTTTACAATTAACCTGTAATGGTTGCCTTTGATATTAAAAACAACTCTATTGCCGGCTAAGAAGCTTGCACCTGGATAATACTTTTTGATTTGCCTGGAACCTGTCCATTCTGCTTTTGAAGTTTCCTGATACCATGACTTTAATTGTTGTTCAATGTCTGGGTGTATTTCCCAAAAATCCCTTAATATTTTCTTTGCAACAATTCTCAACTTTTGATTGTTTTGTCAAAGTTAAGAAAAGTTCCCGAAATGGGATATTTTATTTTGCTTCCGTGGTCGGTGTCTCCACCGATCACAACTTGCGATTAGAATAATTCACTAAAATTTTCAAGTACCCCAAACTCATCCCAGCAATTACGATGACCATTACACGTAATCTTTGAAATTCATTTTTTTCTAAGTTAAGTCATTCCGTAATACTTTACATATACTGCTTTCGGAAGAGTATGCTAAAGGCAGTGTTCGGTGGAGACACCGACCACGGGAGCAAATTTAATACGCCTATCGTTGGTAAATAAAGCAGCCTTTATATTTGCTTATGGGTTGTAGATTATCCGACATCGGGGTTTCGCAGTAAATGCATTTTAATAGAAGAGTATTAGGCGAAAACCCCGCTGGGACTAAACAAGACCAACAGCGGCCTTCGGAGTTGGCAGATTATTATAATTGAAAAGTGGAACACCAACAAGGGCAAAAAAGGCAAGTTAAATGTCAGACACGTGCCTAAACAATTGCTCCAATTCTTTTTTAACATTTGAAAATTCAAGTATGGCTTGGTCAAATTTCTTTTGATTCCATATGCCTGTAATAATTAAATTTTCATTACTGTCTATATTTGATAATTCGATAGCAGACGCAGGAGAAAAAAGACCATATCTGTATGTGTCAATAAAATTGTCTAACACTGGGAACAAATTGTTGATTTTTGCATTAAGCGAGTCCGGTAAATAAATTTTTCGACGTTTAAAAATTTGAATGAACTCACGTCGATGGTGTATCAATATTTTACAATCTTCAAATGGGTTTATTTGTTCTTCAAATTTGTCACCTTCGTTTAAAAAGTCTAAATAAGTTGTAATTAAGGCAAATTGAGTATAAACTTCCTCTATTGCTTTTGTTTGATTTTGATATTTATGTGAAAGCCGTATGCTAAATTCTTGAAGTTCTTTGTCAAGTTGTGATTGGAATTGTTTGATTAATTTTTCAGAAGAAGCTTCTGCAGACTTTTCAATTTTCTGTTTAAGATAATGCCATAAAAAATAAATAGCGACTAAAAGTATTAAACAGGTGGCTGCCGCACCAATACCTAAAGTTTTTTGGATTGATTCAATTTTATTTATCAGTGTTTCTATGTCTTCCATATTATTTAGATTCGATAAGTTCTCCAGTTATTTCATATTTGTACTTTGAAATAATTTTGCTGTCACTGCTTTGTACTATGTCACTGCAAGTCAGATACTGTTCTTCTCCAGGATTAAGGGTATAAGTCTTAGTTTCAATTTCATTGCCAGTTTTATATACTTTATAAATAGAACTTGTTCCATTCGGATTCCACTGGCTAAAATTCGATTCTTTGATAGTGAATGTAATTTTTTTAGACTTTGAAGTGTTAACTAAATAAACACCCTTTGCCCCCGCATCTTCAATCCATCCGTTAAAAGAATAGTCTTTACATCCTTCTCTGTATTCAAGTCTACCATTTGAACAGCTCATAAATAGTAGAGAAAGGGTCAATAGAAAACTAAAGTATTTCATAAATTATTGAGTTATTAATTACAGCCAACTTGTGTATTTACGCTAATATACGCAACAAGCCATCCAAAAAAATTTTTTTAAATCATTCCTTTAAAAGTCATTATAAAAAAAAAGCAGTTAACCAAGAATAGCACAAATACAACTCCTTTTGGCTCAGTCTAAAAAAGCTGAAAAAGTAAAAGTGTGCGTCGCCACTAAAGTTCCACATAGCTTATTAGCCTAGACAAAAAAATTAACCACGCCTTACATAACTACCCGACAAAGCTGCGAAACCTGCTACCAGTGCACCTATGATGGCGGTAGCTATAATGAGTATAAAAGGGCTGTCTGCTTTTAAAATTACCAGGCTAACCTTATGTGCCAGCAAATGATTGTTGTTGCTGCTGATATACCATGACAATAAACCCCATAATAAAAACAAAGCGATGAAGCCTGTTAAAAAAGATTTAAACGGTTTTTGCGGAATTAAAGCAGTTACTATAAATGCTACAATGGCAATGCTCCACCAGGGCAGATATAAACAGGCGGCTACACTTAATAATGCAATCAATAATATGGACACTATAAATTTCATACAATAATTTTTTAATAAATATCAATTGGCTGATAATGCTAATTGGTAAAACTCATTTTCCATTTAACCCTGCTGTCGTTTTCGTCGCCGGTCTTCATCATCCACAAAGGATAATATTTTCCTGCTACCCACTGGTCTATAAAATTATCATAAAACCTGCTGCCGGGGTTACCGCTTTGGCCGCCTGGGTATACGCCGTAGGCTTCTGTTTGCGCTGTAAGGCTGACAATCATACGCCAGCTTGGGCCATGCGTTTTTTTGGTGGCGTTAATACAATGGTCGCCCCCGCCTATTGGTAAATCCATACGGCTAAAAGGCACCAGTTTTGTTAAATGATTAATGGATGTGCCCTTATATTTTGCCCATGGCAGACGCCCTTCGTTTTCTGCTTTTTTTATTTGCATCACCGCAGTTTTAAATGCGGCGGTTACATCATCTGCAAGGGTTTCTTTTTGAGGTGTTTCAATATTGTCTAAAAACTTATAGCTGCTATCCCTTAAAATACCATCCAGCAAACTGCTTTCAAACGGACGTACAATAACTGCCGGTGCATTTTTATATTCATCATCAAAAACCTTGCTTTCAAAGCTGTCCCAAAGTATCGTAAAAACTGTTGGCCCTGTTGCATCAACATCATTATTAAGGTCCCATGATTTTAGCATGCCGAGGTATTTTTTTTCATCTGCATCCAGCATTCCTTCATTTATATTTTTTAAAAATACGGGTCTTGCCATTTCAGCAAACACATCATAATTACTGGTTTGCAATGCCATCATATCCTGCGGTGTAATGGCAGACATGACCGTCAATTTCCGGTTAATGATAAAGCCGCGGTAAGGTGGATAATCACGGCCGAGGTAATAAGGATAAGCGGTGTCGGCAGGCTTTTGGTTAGCACTGCTTACAAATCCCCTTTGGGGGTTATATTGAAAAGGTATTTCGTCCTGTGGTATCATTCCCTGCCACATATAAGTACTATCGGTACCAGGCATAATAAAATCGCCCTGGCCCTCCCATTTTGCCGGCCACTCACCTTGTGTGCGCATGGCGATATCACCGGTTTTTGTAGCAAAGGCAAAGTTTTGCCCGGGTGTATGCATATTGGTTACTGCGGTAAGATAATCGTTGTAATTTTTTGCATGGTTTAGCAAATTAAACGCCAGCAGTTCATTACTTGGGTCGTGTGCCTTCCACCTTACTGCATAATATTTATTGTTTGTTGCTTTGCTGCCGCTAAAAGTTTTGTCGTACATCACTGGCCCAAAAACAGTGTAGGCCACAGTATCAATATAATCAGCGCTGTCCTTAACCTTAATGGTTTCAATCCTGAACTCCGTTTTTTTCCAGGCACTGTCAAACCAATATTCCGCACGGCTATCATCTTTAAATTTTATTTCGTAATAATCCCTTACATCCCTTCCCCCATTGGTAACACCCCAGGCACAGTCATCATTAAACCCAATAATAACACCGGGTGCTCCTGGAAATGTAGCACCGTAAGCATTAAAGGCTGGTGTACTCAACTGCATTTCGAACCAAAGCGACGGAAGGTTTAAACCAAGATGTGGATCGTTACATACTATGGGTGCTCCGTTTTTTGTTTTTGCAGCGCTAACGGCCCAGTTGTTACTACCGTTTTCCCTATCGGGTTTTTCTTCATTTATTACCAGCAGCTCTTTATTTTTTAAATAGATAGAATCGGCCGTAGCTGGCGGTCGCACCACTACTTTTGGCGCCTGGTAAATAGTTCCTTTTTGAATGATGGGGTCCAGCGAATCCTGCTTTGAAGGATATAATAAATCAAAATCTGTGGGGTTAAAATAATTTTTTGCATTGGTCATTTCTATATCATCTTCATGAGCTGCCAAATCGTAGGACATATATTTTAGAAACAATGCAGATTTTAAATTGGTCCATGGTTCGGGTGTATAGCCTATCAGTTTATATTCTATGGGTAACTGAGCTTCTGTTAAACTACTGATATATGCATTAACACCTGCTGTGTAGGCATCGCAGGAAGCTTTGGTTCGGGGATCAGCTTCCATTTGCTTAAGGGAAATTTCCGCAGCATACCCCATGCCCAGCCGTCTAAACTCACGGTCGTGTGTAAGTGCTTTATCGCCTATAATTTCACTGGCTCTTCCCGCAGCAGCAAAGGTTTGCAGTTCCATTTGCCATAGCCTGAACTTTGCATGAATATACCCCTGCACAAAATAAACATCATTTTCCTGCTCTGCAAAAACATGCGGCACCAGCCTGTCATCCAAATACACTTCCACCTTGCCTTTTAGCTTGGGGAAATTAAGGTCCATATTAAATTCTGCATCAGCATTTTCGGCATTCTGCCATATACCATGCTGTGGGCTCAATAACTTTCCTAGTGGTGCCGGTAACAATAGTTTTGTATTGAGGGTAATAACCAACCCGGTTGTTACAGCAGCAGAAATAATCAATGGCAAGATTTTCATAAAAAATTTTGTGTGTGTAAATTAAGAAAATATGTCATCATCAAACTAAATTCAATTATTTATTTTTGTATGATGGAGACAGAAAATATTGATGTAAAGAACATACTTGGTTTGCAATTGCCTACCGACCCACGGTGGATAAACCTTGCCGAAATGCAGCTGGAAGAGATATTGACAGACCATGCATACTGCGAGCAAAAAGCAGCCACCACCTGCATTACATTGATTCAACGATATAGCGATAAAGAAAAATTAGTTACAGAATTAAGCCCTATTGTAACAGAAGAATGGGGTCATTTTCGTTTGGTATTGGCAGAATTGCATAAAAGAAAACTGCAGCTGGGCAAACAGCGAAAAGATGTATATGTAAATAAATTAATTGAATTTCAACATAAAGGCGGTAGCCCCGATGACCGTTTGCTGGATCATTTACTAACGATGGCATTAATAGAAGCACGCAGTTGCGAACGTTTTAAGCGTTTAAGCGAAGGACTAAACGATGCGTATATGCGCAAATTTTACCGCCGGTTTATGGAAAGTGAAGCGGGGCATTACAGCTTATTTATTGAACTGGCCGACACGTATTGCAAAAAAGAAAAAGTGCGTAAACGATGGAAAGAATGGCTTGCCTATGAAAAAAATGTGATGGATGAAATGGAAGTTAGAGGGGACAGGATACATTAAAGAAACTCGTCTTTACGGATTATAGAAACCCTGATAAAGCTGAATGATACAGATTTTTGCCAATTTTTAAAATCAGATTTATATCTGTTCTATCAGTATTACTTCGCTACATCCGCGTTTCAATCAAAAGAAGTAAAATGTTTTTTCTCCTCTTCAAAATTAATATAGGGGTATTGCTTACAGAGTTCATTAACTCTTTCAAGATTTGTTTGTAAAAATGCTTTATGCTGTTGAGATGTCGGATTGAAAGGCTTATGGCTTTTGGCGGCATTGATGGTATTTATTTGTTTCATTAATTTTTGAGACGGTTCATCAATACAGGCTGTTACAAATTTTTGCCACACATAATTGGTAGCTGCGTAATTTGGATGTACCATGTCTTCAGCGTAAAAGCGATAATCCCGAAGGTCATCAATAACCAATTCGTAGGCAGGGAAATAAAATATATTTTGTTGCCCGTCTGCCAGCAAACTTACAGCATGTATCAGCGTGGCCTTGCTGCGGTTATTCTCAATAAAGCCATCCCGTAAATGACGCACAGGGCTAATGGTAAAAATTATTTTTATTTTCGGGTTATAGGCTGACAGTTTATCCAGCATTTGTTGCAAAGCAGTTGTCACTTCATTTAAGCTCAATAATTTTTTATCAAATTTATCTGTAGGCACTTTGTGACAGTTAGCTACTACATCTCCTGTAACACCTGCTGCTATTGCATCTTCGGAACCAGGCAAGGCATAAGCAAAGGCAGAGCCAAGGGTTATTGCCACCCAATCGGCATCTTTTAAAAATTCATGTGCCTGCTGTTGCGACTGATTGATGGCTTGCAAACATTGTTCTTTATCAGGGTGCGAAAAACGACTATGGTGTTGCCAGCTGTTCCAGCATTCATTTTGATAAAACAGTTCCTCTGCTGTATATTTTTTATTAATTATATACCATTCAATTGATTTTGTAATGCTGATGGGGTTAAACAAAATACCATTTGGATTTTCCAGTACAGAAAATTTATACTGCTTTAATTTGGTGCCCAGATTTTCTGTAAAGCAAGAACCTATCAGCAATATTTTTTGCTGGTGATTAATTTTTGTTGCAAATGGTTTGGGTATAAATTCTAAATGAAAGTCCATGCCACGAATTTAGCCAATTACCCGAATTACCCCGCTGCTTTTATTGGTGGGCATTTTTGTTAGCGTAGTTAAATAAATATTTGGGAAGCCATACGGCCGCATTCATTTAATGCCTCAAGGTCAAGGGTGTTCAATAAATTCAATTCATTAAAATACGGTATCATCAGTTCTGTATCCATATTGCCTACCAGTTCATCATCTGCCATCGGGCAGCCTCCAATGCCTTTTAAGGCACCGTCAAAACGGCGGCAACCTGCCTGCAATGCAGCATCCACTTTATCTTTCCAGTTAACGGCTGTTGAATGAAGGTGTACCCCCATTTCTATATCCGGATAAACAGGTATCAGCATTTTTAAAATTGATTCAACCTGTTCGGGCGTAGCCACACCAACCGTATCTGCCATAGAAATTATTTCTACCCCCATTTCTACTATTTTATTTACCCAATGCAATACAATTTTTTCGTTGTACTCATCCTCATAAATATTACCAAAGCCCATAGAAATATAAACTACTAATTTCTTTC
Organism: Ferruginibacter sp.; assembly: GCA_043783135.1. GTDB lineage: Bacteria > Bacteroidota > Bacteroidia > Chitinophagales > Chitinophagaceae > Ferruginibacter. Next base: position 7,819 of record JAYVZR010000336.1, read on the forward strand.
CACCCCCCATACAAAGGTTTTGTATTGCTTCTACCGTTGCCAAAGATTCTTCCATAGTGTTATTGGTATTGCGTTGCTGAAAGGTGGGTGATATTGAAAATGGAAATCCCAGGTAAGTAATTTTATCGTAGGCAACCACCGCCTTGGCCCCTCGCAAATTGGCCACTATAGCAAGCAATTTTGTTGCAGTGTTTTCAATCGTTAACCCTTTTATCACCTCAGCCGTATCTGCCATTTGAGGTATTGCTTTTGGGGAAACAAAACTTCCAAAGTCGATTGTATCAAAGCCAACTTTTAATAAAGCATTTATATAGCTGATTTTTTTTGGTGTAGGTATAAAATGCGGCCAGCCCTGCATCGCATCCCTGGGGCATTCTATTATTTTTATAGTGGATTTATTATTTACCATTTGCATATTGCTTTGCAAATTATATAAAAAAACAGCATATTATAAATATGCTGTTTCAGAAAAATGATCAATAAATATTATTTTATCTCTTTTAATTTTGCATCATACGCAGCTACCTTCGCCGGGTCTTTCTTTAAATCGTAAATATTTTTCAACATTTGCAGTGTTTGCCTGTAATTTATTTTTTCGGTGCTTTTAGGTTTTTCAATTGCCGGGTAAAGGGTTACTACCTTTTCTGCATAAGGTATGCTCTCATTCATTGCTGCCGTTGAGGCTGCTGATAAATCTTTCTTTACTTTAGTATCAACAGGTTTTGTGCCTGTTATTTTTCTTGATTCTTCACTTAAGTCTATAGAGTTATTGTATAAAAAATTAGCGAGTAAAAAATTAGCTTCGCTTGTAGATTTAATTGCAATTGCTTTTTTTAATATTACAGGCAATTTTGCTTTATAAGCACTGGTATTAGCAGTCTTCATTTCATCAGAATAAATATACCTATGCAATTCAACTCCATAGTTATATGCCAAAACATAATTATCCGGATACTTTGCAAGCAACATATCGTATTTATCAAAAACCTGTGGTTTGGCTACACCATCTGTGGCTTCTTCTATTTCCAGTAAAGTCCAGTAATCGCTATTTTTGGGATAATACTTTTTACCTTTTTCAAGTACTGCTGCAAAATTTGCAGCATCTTTTTTTGTTTTGTAATATTCGCCCAGGTATTGATACGCATCTATATATTGTGGATCTGTTACATTGGCATCAGTTAATTTTTTATAATACATCATCGCTTCATCTTTCTTCTTGGCATCATTAGCCGTAATAGCTGTGTATATTGTTAAGGTTGTATCAAGCGCTGTAAATTTATAATTGTTTTCGCCGATAAGGTTCTTTGAATAGATAAAGTCATGTACTTCAAGTGCTTTTTGAAAGTACCCATAAGCCACATCATAATTTTTAGCAGTATATTCCTTTACCCCAAGCTCAGTAGAAAATCCCACATAAAGGTCAAATAATATAGAGTTTTTTTCTTCTATGGAAAGGGGTGCTTTTGGGTCTAATTCAAAATATTTTTTCAGGGCATCAAATGAAGTATTTTTTAAAGCTCCAATTTCTGAAACACTTTGGCCGGAATCTTTAGAAGTCAGGTCATAAATAAATCCTTTGTAATACCAAGCAGGAGCATTTTTGGTATTTTTTTCTACAGCAAGAAATTTGTCAACAGCTTCTTTACCGGGCTTAAACTGGCGAAGCATAACATACTTCTGAATATCATCTAAGGTTTGTCCAAATGATATATTTGCTACAAGCAGAATTGCAATAAAAAGGTAAAATTTCCTCATTTTAATTTTAATTTTAGAGGTTAAAGATATTTGTTTTTGTTATTAATAAGAATAAAAAAGTATAAATAAAATTCATAAACCATGCCATAAATAGGGATGTAATAATAAAATAAACATAAAAAATCAAAAACAACAGTTTCTATGGCTTCAGTACATTTGCCTAAATAAATAACATGCATTCTTGATTTCACCCAATACCATACAACAGATTTTAAGCCGTATTGACATTATTGAAATAGTGGGCACTTTTGTAAAACTTAAAAAAAGAGGTACCAATTATTTGGGGCTTTGCCCTTTTCACAATGAAAAATCGCCTTCTTTTACCGTTTCGCCTGCAAAAGAAATATATAAATGTTTTGGTTGTGGGCGCAGTGGCAACAGTATTGGTTTTTTGATGGAGCATGAAAAGTACACCTACGTAGAAGCCCTTAGATGGCTGGCGCAACGGTATAATGTAGAAGTAGAAGAAACAGAAGTATCGCCTGAACAAAAATTACAACAGCAAACTGCCGAGAGTTTATTTATCATCAACAATTTTGCACAACAGTTTTTTAGCAATCATTTATTAAATACTGAAGAGGGGCAGGATATTGGGCTGAGCTATTTAAAACAGCGGGGCTTTAGAGAAGAGATTATAAAAAAATTCCAGATTGGGTTTAATCCTGAAGCCAGGGATAGTTTTGCCAAAGCTGCTATAGAGGCACAATATAACATTGATTTATTACAAAAAAGCGGGTTGGTCGCCATACGGGATGAAAGGCCCGTGGATAATTACAGGGGCAGGGTTATTTTTCCGATACATAATCAAAGCGGTAAAGTAGTAGGATTTGGTGCAAGAATTTTAAAATCGAATGATAAAGCACCCAAATACATCAATACGCCGGAAAATGATATTTATGTAAAAAGTAAAATTTTATATGGCAGTTATTTTGCCCGGATGGCTATTGATAAAGCA
>JAYVZR010000337.1:0-26559 GCA_043783135.1 Ferruginibacter sp.
GCAAGAGCAAGCGCTATTTTCCATGTTATGTTTCGAAAAACGAAAGGAACAAGAAACCCTATTGGCACCAATAAAATAATGTTTCCTACAATATTAATGCCCCCAATAATCAACCCCTGCTTGCCGAGCAGGTACGGTAAAATGGTTTTGAATGGTATTAAATTAGCAGTGCCTTCGTGGGTTCCGCCAAAATTAAGCATCAGTGGGCCTATCCTGATAAGTGGCATGTCTTTAAACACCATTAATTTCACCAGTATAGCGCCATAGGCAATGAGAATAAATACTGGTATTAAACGTTGCTTCATTTTTTTAATTGTTACTTTCAAAGGTTGCTGATAACACTTGTTTATATTTTATTCCGTTCTCAAACTTTTTACCGGATTTGCTATTGCCGCTTTTATTGTCTGTATGCTTAATGTTATCAACGCAAGCAACAACATAGCTGCGCCGCTTACAACAAATACCCACCAGCTTACACTTGTTTTGTACACAAAACCCTGCAGCCATTTATTGGTTGCCCACCACGCAATGGGTGCCGCAATAAGAAATGCAATCACAACAAGCTTTACAAAATCTTTTGACAAAATAGAAATGATGGTAACTACAGATGCGCCTAATATTTTACGGATGCCGATTTCTTTTGTCCGTGTGTTGGTAGTGTATATTACCAACCCTAATAAACCAAGGCAACTGATAAAAATAGCCATGCCTGTTGCCCATTTTAAAAGGCTGGCTGTATTTTGTTCTGTAGTATAAAATTTTGCGATTGTTTCATCGAAAAAATTATATTGAAAATCTTCTTCAGGATATATTTGCTTAAATGCTTTTTGAATGCCTGCAATGGTGGCTTTCCATCCTGTACCGGCTGTATTGGGATTTAGCTTTATATGAAAGATTGAGCCGTTATTACCGCCCATTACAATGGGAGCAATCGGCGAATGAAAAGATTGCGCATTAAAATCTTTCATCACCCCTACAATAGGTATGTTCTTACTGTTCCATTTAACAAATTTATCCACCGCATCTTCTGCATGTATAAAACCTATTGCATGTGCAAAGCTTTCATTTACCAAAAATTCTTTTATGCTGTCACTTGCTGTAATATTGCGTCCCGCCAACAATTTTATCTTGTAAACTTTTATAAAATTCGTATCGCCCCAACGTATCTGGGTTTCTGGTTTTAAATCTTCTTTACCATTATTGTACGAAAGATCGGTAAAAGATCCCCCATCGGCTGCGGGTGCCACAAAACCTGTACTGGCAAGGGCTACGCCTGGAAGTGACCTTAATTTATTCAACAATTCTTTGCTATGGATGGCCACTGTATCCCTTGATCGTCCGAATGGCAGTTCGAAATTAATAATGGCTTCTTTATTAAACCCCATATCAGCATTAAGCGAATAATTAATTTGTTTGCTTACCATTACCGTTGCTATAATAAAAAACTGTGCTATTACAAACTGAGAAACGGTAAGGGTTTTTCTTACCCCCGCTTTACGGGTATGACCCTGGCTTGCAAAAGAATTGCCTTTTAAAACCAGCACCGGGTTATAGCCCGACAAAATCAATGCAGGATACAATCCTGATAAAAAACTCACTACAATAGTAAGTAACAGTAAAAATAAAATAACAGAAGGCTGTTGCAGTATACTAAAGTTTAAACCAGGTGGAATATAACCTGCAAACAATTGCAGCAATAAAGGAATAAGCAGTACAGAAATAATTGTTGCAATGATGGTGATTAAAAATGTTTCGCTTAAAAACTGTAGTATCAATTGCTTCTTTGAACTACCCATTGTTTTGCGGATACCAATTTCTTTTGCACGTTGTGTTGATTGTGCCGTAGTAAGGTTTATAAAATTTATGCAGCCAAGCAATAAAAGAAATCCTGCGATAGCCATTAAACCATACAAGGTTGGTTTGTGTGCCAGCCGCTGGTCGAACCCGGCATAATTATTATTAAAATGCATATCGTTTAATGGTTGTAAACGAAAGGCCATGGTGTTTTTAGCATCTTTATTAGCGTTTTTATTGTACTTACTTAACAATTTTTTTAGTTGTGCCTCAATTTGAGGAACAGTACTTCCCTTTGCCAGTTTTACATACAAATGCGAGTAAGCCATCCAGTCGTACCATAGCGTCATCATAAAATTATCCTGAAGGTTTGTTTTGGAAATGGTAAGCAACGAAATAAATTCCACCGCAGAAAAAGAACTGTGCTCATTTAAATCTTTTACAATACCCGATACTGTTACGGTAAGGTCGCCATTATAAGTAAGCTGCCTGCCAATAATATCCGCCGCTGGTATGGAAGGAAAGTACTGTGCTGCCCTGCTTTCGGTAAGCACTACACTAAACGGATTTTGCAAAGATGCTTTTGGTGAACCTGCTACCCATTTATAAGGCAGCAGATAAAAATATTGCTGGTTGGTAAAAACAATATCAGGCTGGCTTTTAAAAACAACAGGCATACTGCTTCCTTCTTTTATCAAACTCACTTTTGCTGTAGCATCGCCCTGGAACTGAAATACGGGAACTGTTTGCTCCACCCCTGTTACTTCATTTTCAACAGCAGCACCCAACGGCGCCGGCAATGCCGAACTATGGCCTTCGTTACCGGAAAATTTCATATCTATTACTACCCGGTAAATCCTCTCTTTATCCGGTTGAAATTTATCAAAACTAAACTCGTAATAAACAATCAGAAAAATTACTAATGCAGCACTGATGCCAATGGATAAGCCCAGCACATTAATAGTGGAGAAAGTTTTATTACGCCAAAAATTGCGGAAGGCGGTTTTAAAATAATTTTTAAGCATACAATTTAATTTAAGATTTTTGATTTGTTATGTGTGATTTATTTTGCTTTAATTGCTACATTTTTATGACCTCATCCTCCTTCTCCTTCCCCAAAAGGGAAAGAGCGGCGCTTTATTTTTTTACTAAACATTTGTTCTTCCGAATCAGGCCTCTCCTCCCATCCTTCCCGAAAAATCGGGACGGGCTCTCTCCAAGGAGAGGAGGCGGCACTTCTAATCATTATCAAACATTTTATCTTCCATTTCAACTATATTTCTTGAATCAACAATAACACCACCAGCCTGCTACTCAGCAAACAACTCAAATTATTGAGCTATTCTTAATTCCCCCTTGGGGGATTTAGGGGGCTGTTTTATTCCGTTCTCAAACTTTTTACCGGGTTTGCTATGGCTGCTTTTATTGCCTGTATACTTACTGAACAAATGGCCACCAGCAAACCCAATGATGCAGCAGTAATAAAAATGCCTGGGCCAATATTGATGCGGTAAGCAAAATCCTGTAACCATTTATTCATTACCCACCAGGCAAGTGGTGATGCAATAACAATTGCAACAGCTACAAGCTTTACAAACTCTCTTGAAACCAATGTCGTTATCTGTTGCACACTTGCTCCCAGTATTTTTCTTATTCCCATCTCTTTTGTACGTTGCTCTGTAGTAAATGCAGCCAGGCCAAATAAACCCAACGCAGAAATAATAATTCCGAGTACCGCAAAAATTAAAATAAGTTGCGATGTTTTGATATCAGCTTTGTAGAGGGTATTAAAACTATCATCAAGAAAAGTGTAACTAAAAGGTTCATCAGGTATAAATTTATTCCACACTGTTGCTGCAGCGCTTAAGGCTTTCGGAATATTTCCGGGAGATGTTCTTATAAAAAAAAGATTGTCAGCGCCCCCGTTATAAGATAGTACCATTGGGCCTATTTTTTCATGCATACTTTTAAATGGAAAATCTTTAATAACACCAATTACCTGTCCATTATGGCCGCTCCATGTAAATCGTTGTCCAATCAAAGGTTTATGCATATTAAAATTTGCAGCAGCAGTTTCATTTAATATATAGTTGCTCCCATCCCCGGTTCCGGAACTAAACCAACGGCCTTCAGTTAATTTCAATTCAAACATTTTTGCAAAATCAGCATCTGCGGAAAGAGAGGCGATTGTTGGGTTATACCGTGAATCACGGCCATCCCAATCTGCATTTCCTGAACTGGCAGAATATATATTTATTATTTCTGAGCCTCCTGTACTTACCGATTCTATAGCACTGTTAGACTCAAGCTCCTGTTTCATACTTTTAATAAAAGTATTTCTTCCATTGCCCATTAAAGTACCCGTGACTTTATAGGGAATTTGCAGGGACATAATTTGAGATACATTATAGCCCGGCTTTGTTGATTGTATATAATTAACCTGCCTGAAAATAATTATTGTACCAATAATCAATATTATGGATAAAGTAAATTGAAATACAACCAATCCTTTTCTAATTGCTCCATCATGAAATTTCAACACACTCCTCCCGCGGAGTACGTTCAAAGGTTTAAAAGACGAAAGCAATACAGCTGGATATATTCCATTTAATAATATAGCAGAAAGTAAAGTATACAATAAAACCTGCCACATTGAAAAGGATGTAAGAGGCAATACAAAGTTTTTTTCCGTAATATTATTAAACAAGGGTAAACAAAGCTGAATAAGAAATAAGGTGATAAGCAAAGCCACGAGGCTTATTGTTACTGACTCTATAATAAACTGTAAAAATAAATCACTCAGCCGTGTGCTCCTGTAATTTTCCTCAAGCTTACTTCTTTTGCCCTGATACTGGCTTTTGCTGTAGTAAGGTTTACATAATTAATGCAGGCAGTAATTAATAACAAAATACCAAGCAGGCTGAAAATATAGGTCACCTTTTTATTGCCATGCGGCATTACAGAATTTTGTAAATTATTCTCAAAATACATTTCACGTAATGGCTCAAGGCTTATTGTAGCAATATTATTACCGCTATTTTTATTATTAATTTCAGTCAGTTTTTTTTCTACAATTGATCTATCTGCATCGGCCCGTAATTGCAAAAAACTAATAAAGCCTAATGTACCCCAGTTACTAGATGTTCTAAGCGTTTCTTTATTTGATAAATATCCATCTAACTGGATAAATATATCAAACCGGAAGCTTGAATTAAGTGGATTGTCTTTTACAACACCCGCAACAGTATAGTTAATAGTATCAAGACGTATAATCTGCCCCACTGCATCTGCATTTCCAAAATATTTTTTTGCTTTTGATTCACTCAAAATAAGGCTAAACGGGGTTTTACTAAACTCTGCCGGATTGCCTGCTACAAAATCATAGTGAAAAATATTAAACCATGTTTTATCAACAATAGCCATGGTTTTTTCAGGAAATAATTTATTGTTAACATTCAAAGCCGGGATTGCCCAGGTATTTAAATTAATGCGTGAAGCTTTTTCAACTTCGGGAATTTCCTTCAATGCTATATCCGTCATCAGCAAAGGCGAATTCTCCATCACCCAGGATTCATTTTTACTTACCTGCATAGTATTGGTAATCCGAAAAATATTGTCTTTGTCTGCATGATAATTATCTACGGTCATTTCATTTTGCACCCATAAAAAAATAAATACGGCCGCCGTCATACCGACAGCCAATCCAAAAAGATTGATAAAGCTGGTAACCTTATTTTTCCAAAGGCTCCGAAGGGCAGTTTTAAAATAGTTTTTAAACATAAAATATAATTTCTGATGTATGATTTTATGATGCCTGCCTGTCCGGTAGGCAGGTCTGACTTCCTTTACCATTCTTTATTTTTTTCATTCACCCATTATTTTATTCCGTCCTCAAACTTTTTACCGGGTTTGCCAATGCTGCTTTTATCATTTGGATGCCCATGGTAAGTAACGCCGTAACAATTATAATTAACCCGCCCATTAAAAACGTTACCCAGCTTATTGACACATGATATGCAAAATTCTGCAGCCATTTGCCACAAGCCCACCAGCTAAGTGGTATAGCAATTACTACCGCTATCGTAGCCAGTAAAATAAAGTGTTTGCCCAATAACAATCCAAGGTCCCCGATACCAGCACCAAGTATTTTTCGTATGCCGATTTCTTTTTTACGGCGGCTTATTAAAAAAGCTGTTAGCGCAAAAAGCCCTGTCAATGATATAAAGATGGCCGTAAATGCAAAAAAATTGATGATGGCCTGCAGGCGCATATATGCTGAAAAAAGTTGTTGAAAGTTATCATCTAAAAACGAATAGCGGATAGGAAAATCCGGGTCAATTTTTTTCCATGCCTGTTCAATACCTGCAACAGTTTGTGATATGCTGCCACTGGTTATTTTTACCAATATAGCACCGCCCGACTGGAACATACATGCTTTGTTGCCTACAGTAAATACAACAGGCTGCACCCTGTTTTCAAAACTAGATACATTAAAATCTTTTACAACCCCTACTACCTGCACAGGAACAGAATCGCAGTGAGGAAAGGTAATTGCAGCGCCTATAGGGTTTGGTATGTTTAATTTTTTTGCAGCAGCTTCATTTATCACAGCGTTCCTGGTATTTTCATCTGCATAGCTGTTGTTAAATAACCTGCCGTGCACCAGCGTTATCCCCAGTGTTTTAAAATAATCGTCACTTACTTTTACAGAAGCCATCCGGTATTCTTTGCCATTATATTTATAGGCAATGCTCGACGTATCCGTTTCTGCATCGCCGGGAACCGTGGTTGTTTTAGCAACATACTGTACACCGGGTATGACCAGTAACATATTTCTTGTAACATCAAAACCTGCATCCCTTGTTTTTTGTCTTGTTTCCAAACGCATTACCTGCTCCCCGGAAAACCCTTTATCTTTCGCCTCCATATATTGCATCTGGCTTTTGATTACCAGGGTGCCAATTATAAAAAAAGCAGCTACTGTAAATTGAACTACTATCAAAGCATTGCGGAAAGCAGTGCCCTTTTTACCGGTTGAATAATCGCCTTTTAAAACTTTTGTAATATTATAGCGTGACAAAAAGATGGCAGGATATAAACCCGAAAGAACAATTACACCTAACAGGCACAAACCTATTTGTGCCGAAAGCAATAACGTATTTGTCGAATGGAAAAAACTGATGCTGACATTAAACCGGTTATTAAAATAAGGCAATATAAAATTTACCAGTACTATTGCAAAACATAAACTGATAACGCATTGCAGGGCGATTTCACTTATAAACTGCAGAAGTAATTGAACACGGCCAGAGCCCAATACTTTTCGTACGCCTACTTCTTTTGCCCGGCTTATAGATGAAGCAATGGAAAGGTTACTGAAATTAATAGCACCTGCCAGCAACAATAATACGGCAAGTAGCAACAGCACAGAAACTGTGGTAAAATTACTGCTGCCATGTTTAGGGAAATTATGGATTTTCTGTGCTTCATCTGCAAACAAACCGGCCTGGTGGCCAGCTTTACGATAATCGGCCAATGACTGACCATCTTTCTTTAAACGTTCATTATAGTAAATACGGTTCACATCATCTTCGAGTTTGTTAACTGCTACCGGCTCTTTTGTTTTTATATAGGTCTGGTATGAATAATTATCCCAAGACTGGTTTTGTTTTTCATAAGGGCTGCGGTAAACAAATTGAACGTTCAAGTGCGAGGGCATATCCGGCTGCTGCATGATACCCGTTACTTCACAATCAAATGCATTGAATATTTTAATCGACTTTCCCAGCGGATCGGTGTTGCCAAAAAGTTTGCCGGCAAGTTCTTTGCTGATAACTATAGCATTTGGTTTATTTAATACTGTGGCAGCAGTACCCTCAATAATTTTATACGGAAAAACTTCAAAGAATGAAGAATCAGCTTCCACACTTCCGTTCTGGTAAATCTTTTTATCGCCTGCACCCAGCAGTACCTTAAAATCGCCGGAAGGCTGCATTGTAGTGGCTGCTGCTATTTCGGGTAAATTTTGCTTTAAAAAACCAGACAGTGCCGCCGCTGTCTGCTGCAAAATATCTTCGTCCCTTTGTTCAGATATTTTATATACTTTCTTAAGGGATGCATCCCATGAATCATAACTCAGTTCGTAATTGACGTACAATAAAATAATTATAAAGCCAGCGAGCCCAACGGCCAACCCTGAAATATTAATGGCACTGTGTATTTTATTTTTTTTGAGGTTGCGCAGCGCAGTTTTGAAATAATTTTTTATCATAAATTTTAATTTTTGAATGCCTGATTTACTTAGTTTTTATTGTCAGCATTTTAATGACCTCACCACCCATCCTCCTGTCCGAAAGAGAGGAGGCGGTGCTTCATAACTTTAATAAACATTTCATCTTCCATCTCAATTTTATTTTTCTATTCATCTATAACACAACGAGCATACTACTCGGCAAAAACTTCAAATTTTTGAACTATTCCAAACTCCCCCTTGGGGGATTTAGGGGGCTCCTATTCCGTTCTCAAACTCTTCGCCGGATTTGCAACTGCTGCCTTTATTGCCTGGAAACTAATTGTTGCCAATGCAATAAATATTGCAGTAAGCCCGCCTGCAGCAAATATCCACCAACTGATGTTGATGCGATAAACATAATCCTGCAGCCATTTGCTCATTGTAATCCATGCAAGGGGTGTAGCAATTGCAAAGGCAATCATTATAAGTATGATAAATTCTTTTGAAAACAAATAAACAATACTGCCTGCAGTAGCGCCAAGCACTTTACGAATGCCAACTTCTTTTATCCGCTGCACTGCCATAAAGGAGGCTAAACCGTACAATCCAAGACAGCTAAGAAATATAGTGATTGCAGCAAAAATTTTATACAGCTGCGCCAATTGGGTTTCCTGCTTATAAAAACCTGCAACTTTATCATCCAAAAAACTGTATTCAAAAACATAATTTGGAAATGCTTTTTCCCATATTTTTTTAACGGATTCCATTGTAGCAGCAATGTTTGCGGTGGTAAGTTTTATTGAAGCCTGGCGGTACATTGTGCTATTTGTGGCAATAAGCAAAGGAGACAGGCTCTGGCGTAAGGACCTGTTATTAAAATCTTTCACAACACCAACAACATTACATTTTATTAAACCACCCATCATGCTTATTTCTTTGTTCAATATATCTTCTGGTTTTTTAAGTCCTAAACTTTTCACGAATGATTCATTCACCAAAAATTCTTTTGTCCAACCCGACGGTTCTAAATTTCTTCCGGCTACCAATTGCAATTTATAAGTCGGCACATAATCATTGTCTACAAACTTGCTGATGGCCTGAAAATCTGCATCTCTTAATGCATGATCAAATTTGAACGTAGTAAACATATTATTATCTTCTATCGGGGAGTTGGAATTAAAGCTTACTGACTGCACACCGTTTGACAATAACTGTTGCTTTAAATAATCCGTCATCTTGCCGCCGGTACTGTCCGGACGAAAAGGAATATTTACAATTGCCGCTTTATCGAAGCCGAGCGGTTGCTTCATAAAATAATTCATTTGTTGTACAATGACGAGTGTGCCAATGATCAGCGCCTGTGCAATAATAAATTGAAACACTACCAGTCCTCTTCTTAATGAAATTCCCTTTGTAGTATTTACCGTGAGTTTACTCTTTAAGGCATTAACCGGATTGAAACGGGATAAAACAATAGAAGGGTAAAAACCTGCAAGTACGGTTACAACAACTGTTACAGCTAATAGAAATAAAATAGTTACAGGATTGCTGAGTACATTGAATGAAAGTGAAAGCTCTAACAATTGATTTACATAAGGCAATGCAAGAAGTGTAATAACTGCAGCAAATATTACAGCAATTGCAACTATTAAAAATGTTTCAACGATGAACTGTATCTGTAACTGAGATTTTTTACTCCCTAACACTTTTCTTACACCCACCTCTTTTGCCCGGTTAACTGCTTGTGCAGTGGACAGGTTGATAAAGTTTACGCAGGCAATTAACAGGATGAATGCTGCAATCAGCCACAATACATTGATCAGCTCGTGACTGATTGTTTTGTTGCTGTAATTTCCTGCTTTTGCGTCGTAATGCACTGCACTTAATGATTGTATACTATAGCTATCCTTAATATCGGCAGGCTGTGCCTTTAGTGCGTAGGTTCTTAACTGTTGATTGAAATTGTCAGCAGAAATATTCGGCGGCAACATAACATAACAACCAAAATCAGCAGTTGAGCCATTCCAATCGGGTTGCTGAAATCCATACTGCGCATCACCTGTAAAATCTGTTCCCCAGGCAACCACCAATTTTAGCTGAAAGTCTGTATTTGCCGGAATGGTTTCTAGAATGCCTGAAACTTTCAGCCCTGTAGCCGGGAACTGAAACAATCCTGCCCCCATGCTGTAATATCCTCTTATTTTAATGGTTTTACCCATGGCTGCTTTCCAGTCGCCGAAATAAGTTTGTGCAATTTCTTTTGTAAGCAATACATTATTCGGATCTTTTAATGATTGGTATGAACCTGCCAGCAGCGGAAAATTAAACATGTTAAAGAATGAAGGCGATGTATAAAATACACCACTCTGCTCTTTAAAATTCTTTACAGGCGTTCCGTTATTATCAAGTACCTGTAACTCATCATTGTGGCTTGCATAAATTGGAGCTACCTGTTCAAGTTGAGGAAAAGATGTTTTTAATCCTGTTGGCATTGGAAAAGGAACATTTTTTTCATAGGTAGTACTTGCTGCATCTGCATGATGAACTTCAGTTAATACACGATAGACACGGTCTTTCTTTGAATGAAAATTATCGAAGCCTGTTTGATATTGAATGATCATAAAGATCACCATACAAACAGCAATACCAACAGCCAACCCGGCGATGTTGATAATAGTATAATTCCTGTTACGGCTTAAATTTCTGAATGCGATTTTGAAATAATTTTTAAACATAAAGGTTGATTTCTGGTTTATTAATAATTAATAAATGATTTCTTTACTTTGATTGTTCCATTTTTTATGGCCTCACCTTAGCATCTACAAATATTTTATCTTCCATTTCAACTTTATTTCTTTTGTCATTAATGACCTCATCCACCTTCTCCTTCCCCAAAAGGGAAGGAGCGGTGCGGCATTTCTATATTAAACATTTGTTCTTCCAAATCAACATTAATTCTTTAATCAACAATAACACCACAGCCTGTTATTCAGCAAACACTCCAAATTTTTAAACTCTTCAAAAGTCCCCCTTGGGGGATTTAGGGGGTTTTATTCCGTTCTTAAACTCTTTACCGGGTTTGCCAATGCAGCTTTAATAGCCTGGAAGCTTACGGTTATCAATGCTATTACAAGAGCCATTAAAGCCGCTACTGCAAATAACCACCAATTAATATCTGTTTTGTAAGCAAAGCTTTGTAACCATTTTTGCATAATAAAGTATCCAACCGGAACAGCAATGACGGTTCCCAGCAAAACCGGTTGCAACAGATCTTTTGATAAAAGGAAAACAATATTTTTTACAGATGAACCAATCACTTTTCTTACACCAATCTCTTTTGTTCTTTTAATTGCCGTATAAGATGCGAGCCCAAATAAACCAAGACAGGCAATACAAATGGCGATCATTGAAAAAACAGTCAGTAAAGTTTCCTGTTTGATTTCGGCTGTATACAGCTGATCAAATTTTTCATCGAGGAAAGTATATTCAAACGGAAAATTTGGCGCTGCACTGCTGTATATTTTTTTAATTCTGTCAATAGCAGCAGGAAGATTGGCTGTTTTTATTTTTATTAGTGCAAGACGCCTGTCATCTTTTTTGGTAGAAATAACCAATGGGCCTATTGGTTCTTTAAGTGATGCAAAATGAAAATCTTTTACAACACCAACAATTCTTCTGTGTGAACTGTCAATCGTTATGTTCTTAATCCATTTCCCAACTGCCTGCTGCGCCGTATAACCAATTTTATTTGCAGCAGATTCATTGATGATCACCGCTTCAGTAGAATCGGTTGGATAATCAGCAGAAAAATCTCTTCCCGCTACCAGCTTTAAGCCAATGGTTTTTACATATTGAAAATCCGAAAACTCTGTATTCAGCATCAGCTTTTCTCCAGGCTTTGATTCTGCCTCAAAACTATACATATCATGGAAGCCGCCGGGCTGGCCAGACATTAATGAAACACTTTTTATATCCCTGTCTGCTTCCAGTTGATTTTTGAATTGGCCTTTGTTATCAGAGATGGTACCATTGTCGAGTTGTACAATCATGGATTGTTCCTTATCAAATCCAAGATCAGTATTTCTTACATAATACATTTGCTTTATTACAATGGTTACACTAATAATAAACAACACAGATATTGAAAATTGAAAAACAACCAGTGCCTTCCTGAAAAATGAACCTTCTTTACCAACTTTCAATTTTCCCTTTAACGATTCTATGGGTGAAAAAGAAGAAAGCAATAATGCGGGATAGCTACCGGCAAGAACACCTACTACAATAATAACTCCCACTAAAAAAACATATAACAATGGATTGCTCCAATAGGCCGGTAGTTTATGCCCCAAAAAGCCAGTGTAAGCCGGCATAATTAATTGCAACAGCAGTACCGCAAGAATGGTTGCTGCGGTTGCAAACAATATTGATTCAAATAAAAATTGTGACGCTAATTGTCCACGAACTGCACCCATCACTTTACGCAGGCCTACTTCTTTTGACCTTTCAGTTGCCCTTGCAGTAGCAAGGTTCATAAAATTAATACAGGCTATGAGGAGGATCAAAATGGCAATACTCATGAATATGTATACCATTTTTTTGCTTCCGTGCTTTACATTGTCAAAAGGAGTTTCCCCTTCGAAGTAAATGCTGGTGAGCGGGTGCATTGTAAGATCCATTTTAAAACCATTCTCTTTATAAAATTCACCCAGGTATTTATCAATAAATGCCGGGAAAAGTTTTATCAAACTTTCCGGCTTTACTGCAGGATTCAGTTGAATGTATGCAAACAAGCTATTGTTAGGCCATTGATTCATCCACTTTTCATTTCGCCAGTTAGATATTGGCACTACCATATCATATTCTAGGTGAGAATTAACCGGCACATCTTCAGAAATACCTGTTACGGTTAAACGAAGTTTTTTATTAAAGTCTACTACTTTACCAATAGGGTTTTCATTGCCGAAATATTTTTTTGCAGCCGAAGCTGTCATCACAATACTCAACGGATTATTGAGCACTGTTGCAGGGCTTCCTTTTAATAAGTGAAAACTGAAGAACTGAAAAAAATTACTATCAACAAGATAAATCTTCTTTTCATTAAAGGAAACATTGTTATAGCCGATAAGATCGTTATCAGGTGATACCCTTGTAGTACTTTTGATGGCATCAGGATAATCATTCCTTAAAGCCGTAGCATAAGGCGGAGACAGGTAAGGAATATTGGCGATGGTTCCATCATTTTTACTCACCCGCATTACACGGTAAATATCTTTTCCATTTTTATGAAAATCATCATAACTGAATTCATTCGTTATAAACAAGAAGATCATAAGGCAGCAGGTAATGCCAATTGTAAGACCAAGAATATTGATCAGCGAAAACATTTTCTGTTTTCTGAAATTTTTTACTGCCAGCAAAAAATAATTCCTCAACATGGTGTAGTATTTTAATTTCAAAAATTTAATTTTTTAAGTCCCTGCTTATTTACTTAATAACACTATAATTATTGTGCTCTTAGGCTTTTTACCGGGTTTGACAATGCCGCTTTAATAGCCTGGAAACTAACTGTAACCAATGTTATAATAATTGATACAATGCCTGCCCCTGCAAATACCCACCATTCAACATTAATTCTGTAAGCATACGTTTTTAGCCAGCTATTCATGGCATACCAGGCAATAGGCGAAGCGATAAGAAAAGCGATCGTTACCAATACCAAAAAATCTTTTGACAGTAAAGTGGTGATGGAAGCAACACTTGCGCCCAGTACTTTTCTAACGCCAATTTCTTTTATACGGGTTTCGGCCATATAACTTGCAAGGCCAAACAATCCAAGACAGCTAATAAAAATAGTTAGTCCGGCAAACAATGCAGCCAGCGTGCCTGTGCGCTTTTCCTGTTCAAACTTTTGAGCATAATCTTCATCAACAAAATGATAGTCAAAGCCATATCCCGGGTTATATTTATTAAAGATATCTTTTGCCATTACCACTGCTTTTTCTGTAGAAAGCGCAGGGTTAAGTTTATAATGAATTACATTAAACCAGCTACCTGGCCCATGCACCATTAAGGGCTGTATTTTTTGATAAGGCGATTCAAATACAAAGTCTTTTATTATGCCCACTACATGCAACGGGCCTCCATCGGTTTGTGTTATGATAGCACCCACAGGGTTTTTTAAATCCATTATTTTAACCGCAGTTTCATTAAGCAACAATGCAGTTGAATCAGCAGGATAATTTTTTATGTCTATATCGCGGCCATCTACCAACGATATACCCATCGTTTTTACAAAATCCGCATCCGACGACAGTTTTACAAAATCAGTCTTGTCATCTCCGGGCTTACTACCGGGCCAGATATACCCCCAGCCATCACTATAGCGCTGTGTTATGGGGCTCATAGATTTTGTTACCGCCAACACTGCACCTGACGTAAGCAATTCATTTTTTATAAGATCGTAGTGTTTCTCATTATCGCCTTGTATGAATGTATATACTAGTTTATCTTTCTTATAACCCAGGTCGCGGCTTTGCGCATACCTAATTTGATGTTCTATTATAATAGTGCAGATAATTAAAGCGATAGCAAATGTAAATTGTAAAACTACCAGCACTTTGCGTGGGGTAACCAATGCCTTGCCCGATTTTAAAGTGCCCTTTAATACTTTAACCGGCTGAAAAGAAGACAGGTAAAACGCAGGGTAACTACCAGCTAATAAACCAGTAAATAAAATAAATGCGATAGCATAGAACCAAAAAACAGGGTTGTTAAAATCGATGTACAGCGTTTTGCCAACAAGGCTATTATAACCCTGCAGGCTTAATTGAACAATAATTATTGCCAGCACACCTGCAATAAAACTCAGCAAAATGCTTTCACTGATAAATTGCATTATCAGTGAACCTTTTTGGGCACCCACAACTTTTCGAATTCCTACTTCCTTCGCTCTTTTCTCGCTACGTGCGGTACTCAGGTTCATAAAGTTGATACAGGCAATGAGCAAAATCAACGTTGCAATGATGCCAAATAATTTTACCTGCTCAATGCGTCCACCTACATATTTTCCGTTTTCAGATTTGGAATATAGCCATTGATCGCTGAAAGGTTGTGTAAACACCTGGGTTGTTGAAGGGGACTTGCCATTAGCCGTGTGGCTTATAGTTATATTTTTTATTTTTTCATCAAATGTTTTTTGTGCTATACCCGGCTTCAACAAAATATATGTTTGTATGGAATTATTACCCCAGCTATCATCATCCTGTTTTATTCTTTTCATGTAAGACCATGGCAGTAAATATTCAAATTCGAAAGCTGTGTTATTGGGCAGGTCTTTTAATACACCTGTAACCGTAAAATTATCTACACTGTCAATACGTACTGTTTTACCCATTGCTTCCTCATTGCCAAAAAGCTTTTTTGCCAGCTTTTGTGTAACTACTATGTCATAGCTTCCGCTTAATGCAGTAGTTACATTGCCTTTCAATAAGGGAAAACTGAATACGTTCAAAAAACCCGAATCAACAAAATTGCCACGCAGGGTCATATGCTTGTCACCTACTGTAAATAAAAAGATTGCAAAATTTTTCCTTACCACATCTTCTATATCGGAAGGGTATTGAAGTTTTAACGTAGGGCCCAAAATTTTGGGGGAGCTATTCCATGCCCATGATTCACCATTAAATTTATCGCGGTTATTTGCAGTGTAAATCCGGTCGATCTTTTCATGAAATTTATCATGGCTTAGCTCGTTTTGTATCCATAATAAAATAAGGATGGCGCTTGCCATACCAATGGCAAGTCCAAAAATATTGATAGCAGCAAATGCTTTGTTACGTATCAGGTTCCTGAATGCAATTTTGAAATAATTTTTTAGCATAAAAGACGATTTTAGATGCCTGATTTTTTAATGTTTAATGTCGAATTTATTGATGTCTGATTTTCTTTGTGTTAATCGTTCACATTTTAATGACCTCACCACCCTTCCTTCTCTCCAGGGAGAGGAGGCGGTACATCATCAATTTGCTAAGCATTTTATCTTCCATTTCAACATTGTTTCTTTTATCATCAAAGACGTCATCCTCCCGCTCCTTCCCCAAAAGGGAAGGAGCGGTGCATTATCACTATAATAAATATTTGTTCTTCCATTTCAACCTCATTTCTTTAATCAACAATAATCCGATAACTATCAACTTCATCCCCTCCCTACTTAGCAAACACTTCAAATTTTTGAACTATTCAAAAGTCCCCCTTGGGGGATTTAGGGGGCTGTCCTCAAACTCTTTACCGGGTTTTGCATTGCCGCACGAATTGTGTTAATGCTGATGGTTAGCAAGGCTATAAACAATGCTGCTACAGCCACCAGCGCAAACATCCACCACTCTATTGTAATACGGTAAGGAAAGCCCTGTAACCATTTGTTCATTGCCAGCCATGCAAGTGGCGTTGAAATAAGCACTGCAATAAACACCAGTTTCAAAAAATCTTTTGAAATAAGTAAAGCAATATTTTGCACACTTGCTCCCAATACTTTTCTTACACCTATTTCTTTTACACGTTGCTGAATAATCAATAAAACCATTGCCAGCAAGCCCATACAGGAAAGTATAATTGCTATTGCCGCAGCTATACTGAACAGCAGCGACATCATCCTTTCCTGTTTATACCAGTTGTTGATATTTTCATCCAAAAAACTTCCTTTAAATTCTTTGCCAGGTTCCAGCAGCGCCATTTCTTTTTTTATGGCCTCCATGGCAGTTACCATATTTTGGGCATTTGTTTTTATAAAACAATAGCTTAACCCGGCATTTTTATCCAGCACCAATGTTAAAGGTTGAATCTCTTCATGCATGGAATACATGTGAAAATCGGGGAATATGCCAACAACATTCCAATGTGGTGAAGTGCTGTCTATAAACAATGACCGGCCCACCAATTTTTTTTCACCAAACTGTTTTGCTACTGCTTCTGAAACAATTACGTTGTAGGCAGTGTCAGCAGCATCTAATTTATCAAACTCCCTCCCCTCAATAAGCTTAACGCCAAATGTTTTTAAATAATCGTAATCAATAGCGGCGATATTGGTAGTAATTTGTTTGTCTTTGTAATCAAAACCGGTGGTATTTTTTGAACTGCTCCTGTCTTTACCAAGCCCAATGTTGATACTGCTTCCGGTTACGGAAAGGATGCCGGGATTGGATGATAACCTTGTCCTTAATTTTTCGATTGTCTCTCTTCCTTTATCAGGTTTATAAAGAGGTACGCTGATAATATAATCTTTGTTGATGCCAAGATCGGCCTGTTGTAAATGTTTAAACTGCTTATAAATAATAAAAGTGCAGCTGATCATTACACATGCAATTACAAACTGCATTACAATCAATGAGTTTCTTAAAATACTTTTCTTTTTTAAACTTACTTTTCCTTTTAATGTTTCAACAACCTTGAATTTTGACATTACCAGTGAAGGATAACCTCCAGCAATAAGTGAAACGAATAGTAGCAAACCAACGGCAAGTAATAAAAAGCCGGGCTTCCACATCATTGTTAGTAAGGGCATATTTAATTTAGCCGTATCATTTATAATATGAATAACAATATTTACCAAACCAAGAGAAAGTAAAAATGCTATAAGGCATACCAGGAAACTTTCGCTCCACAATTGTAGAAATAATTTTTTATTAGCGGCACCAAGGCATTTGCGTACACCAATTTCTTTACCACGTGTAAAAGCGTTGGCCAAATTAATATTGATAAAATTAAAACTGGCAATAAGAATAATAAGCAAACCAACACCCAATACAGTATAAATCTCAGCTTTACTGCTGGTGCCCCCATTACCTACTATGCGTGGCGAAAAGTGAATGTCTTTAAAAGGCAATAAGCGGGTAGCATACATATCTCCCCTTACATCTGGTTTTGCCCCTTCTTTTTGCAGGTCAGTATAATTACCTGGTGAATATTTTTTATTTATTGCTCTTAGTTGCTCCTCTGCCTGTTGCTGCGTTGCCCCTTCTCTTAATTGTACAAAAACAGGATGGTGCTGGTTGCTCCAGGTATTTTTATCCCTTGCATAATCACTCCTGTTTTCAATACGGGCGAGAGCATCGAATTTTATAGAAGAGTTAAGCGGAAAATCCTGTATAACAGCAGAAACTATCATCTCTTGCAAATCATTACCTGCTGATGCTTTTATTGATTTACCAATGGGGTCAACATTACCAAATATTTTTTTTGCGGCAGTTTCTGTAATTACAATGCTTGATAAATTTTTTAATGGGCCTGCTTTATTTCCTTTAATAACAGGGAAGGTAAACATCGAAAGAAAATCTTCATCAACCAGCATCACCGACAGCTCCAGTTCCTTATCATTATACACTGCATTTTTACCGCCATACAAAAACCCGCTGGCTTTTTCAATAGCCGGTACTTCTGTTTTAAAAACAGGGGCAGCAGGAAAACCAAATGAAGTAGAAAAATTTTCACCCTTTGAGGCATTATAAAACTGGTATGCCTCGAAAAGCTTTTTTTCATTTGTATGAAAATTATCAAAACCAAGCTGTCCATAAACTATCAGCAATATGGCAATGCCAATGGTAAACCCTATTACCATTCCGGCAATATTTATACCTGTATGAAATTTGTTTTTAAATAAATTTCGCCATGCAATTTTAAAATAATTTGTAATCATAAAAAATAATTTTTATTTCTGATTTTTTATGCCAGTATCTTTTGCTTTCGTTGCCATGACCTCACCTCCCTTCCTCCTCGGCCTCACCTCCCAGCCTCCTCTCCAAGGAGAGGAGGCGGTACTTCAAACATCACCAAAAATTTGTTCTTCCATTTCAACCTTATTTCTTTAATCAACAATAATCCAATAGCTATAAAGTCCAGCCACCCCCTACTCAACAAACACTTCAAATTTTTGAACTATTCAAAAGTCCCCCTTGGGGGATTTAGGGGGCCGGGTTATTCCGTTCGTAAACTATTTACCGGGTTTACCCTGAAAACCCTCCACCCCTGCGAAAACACAATTAACATGCTGATGGCTGTTAACACAGATATGCTCATCAATAAAATGGCCGGACTGATACTTACCCTTGAAGGAAAAAAGTTCAGCCACATCATGTTAAGAAAATAGGCAACGGGTGTTGCAATAACAACTGCAATGCCCAGCAAAACAATAAAGCCTTTCGATAATAAAACAATGATTTGAAAAACACTGGAGCCAAGTATTTTTCGCACGCCAATTTCTTTTTGCCTTGTTTCGGCTGTATAGGTGGCCATGCCCAGTAATCCAAGGCAGGAAATAAATACAGCCAAAAATGCCAGCAGCCCTACAATAGATGCAACATCTTTTAATATTGAATGTGTAACCAATAATTGCTGGTCGAAAAATTCATACTCAAATTTTGTATTGGGATTTATTTTTTTCCAGGTGTCTTGTAAATAACTGACTGTTTCAGGAACATTCTTTCCGGCAATTCTTACAGTAACATAACCAAATTCACTTTTGCGGTTCCTAAGCATTAAAGGTTCAATCCGCCGGGTTACATCCAGGTATTGAAAATCTTTAACAACACCAACAATTTCTACGTTGTTATCGTCAATAAAAACCCGTTGCCCAACTGCTGCTGCTGAAGATGGGTACTTAAATTCATTAACCATTGTTTCATTAATCAGCGCATATTGCTCCCCGGTAGCAGCAGGTGTTTCAGGAAGATTTTTTCCGGCTGCCAATTTCAATCCCCAAACACTCAGGCATTGGGCATCAATATCTATAAAATTGCTTATTAAGCTGTCTTTTCGGTTATCACTTTTATATACAAGGCTCCCCATGTCGGTACCTGTGGCAGGTAAAAATGCACAGGCTGCAACTGCTGAAATATTTTTATTTGCTGATATGGCGTGTACATATCTTGAATAATTTTCTGCTTTGAACAATTTTATATTCACCACATTCTCTTTATCAAACCCGTAATTAAAATTAAGTACGTGATTGGTTTGAAAATAGATGAGGGCAGTTGAAATAATAAATACCAATGAAACAGAAAACTGTACCACCAGCAACACTTTGCGGATAGTGAGCCGTTTGAAAAATTTTATTCCGGCAAGGCTTTTAAAAGTGTGAATGGGATTAAACATTGAAATATAAATGGAAGGAAGCAAGCCGGCAATAAAACCCACCAGAATACTAAAGCCTAAAAAAATAAGGTATAAATTAATATTATGGCTGAATGTGATGTTGAAGTATTTATTTAAACTAAGGCCTGAAAAAAGTTGCTGCAAGCCCAGCAAAATCACTATTGAAAAAACAAGTGAAATCAATGCTACCAAAACAGATTCTATAATAAACTGTGCAAAAATTTGTTTACGGGTTGCGCCCGAAACTTTGCGTACACCCACTTCCTTCGCTCTTGTTAATAACCTTGCTACTGACAGGTTGGTATAATTCAAACAGGCAGACAGCATCACAATCAAACATAATACACTTAAAATAATCAGTACAATCGGAGGCAAAGATATATTGGTCATATTTCCAATAGGAGCGCTGGGCGTAATAGCAGTTAATGCTTCTGCTTTAAAAGCAAATTGGTTACTATTTCCTTTGGGATATTGCTTATCAGAAACCTTATCTAAAATTAATTGCAGGTCAGCCTTTGTTTTACCTTTTTGCATTAATACAAAAGTGTAATTCGTCCACACATTGTTCCAGTCATTCGGCGGGTAATTTAAAATCGAATCTTTAGTAAGCGATTGTACAGTGCTCAGTGAAGCCAGCATTTTAAAAGGCAGACTAGTTTTTCCAGGATTTGGCCTTAGTATTCCTGTGACAGTGAACTGACCATAGGCTGTTTCTTTATTGCCGCTTTCAGGGCCACCGGGATTGATACCTTTGTCGTTGACCTTTACTATTTTTCCGATGGGATTTTCATTGTAAAATAATTGTGCAGCCATCTCTTCTGAAATTATCAACGAAAATGGATTTTCCAGGGCCGTTGCAGCATCACCCTGTGCCAATTTGAAATCCATAATTTTTAATAAATTCCCATCAGCAAAATAACCTCCACCTGATGCAATTTTATCATTATAAAAAACATCACCGCCAATTGCCTTCACCAAACTGGCAGATGCTTCCACACCGGTATATTCAGTCCGCAGCACATCCCCCAATGGTAAAGCCGATGAAGCCGTTTTAGTGTCATTACCATTTTTACCAATTGTTTGAATACGGTAGATACGGTCTTTATTAACATGAAACTGGTCGTAACTTTTTTGATCTGCAATAATGAGGATGATCAATAAACAAACAGACATGCTTACAGCCAGGCCAATAACATTGATAAGGCTGAAAGTTTTATTCTTCAGTAGGTTTCTCCAGGCGGTTTTGAAATAGTTTTTTATCATGACTTTTTATTTTTGAATTTTTTATTCCGACCGTAAACTTTTTACAGGGTTTGCAATAGCTGCTTTAATGGCCTGGAAACTCACCGTTAACAATGCAATTGAAAGAGCCACTATGCCGGCTATTAAAAATATATACCAGTTAATATTTATTCTGTAAGCAAAATCCTGCAGCCATTTACTCATGACCCACCATGCCAGCGGAAATGCAATAAGACAGGCAATTAGAACCAATTTTAAAAATTCTTTTGACAGCATGGTTGTTACCTGTTTTACACTTGCACCCAATACTTTTCTAATGCCTATTTCTTTGGTACGTTGCTCTGCTGTATAAGTTGCCAAACCAAATAACCCAAGACATGCAACAAATATGGTTAACACAGCAAAGATGTTAAGTATAGTGCCGGTCTTCTGTTCAGCAGCATATGTTTTAATGTACAGGTCATCCATAAAAGCATATGTAAAAGGTTCATCTGTATTGAAACTGTCCCATTGCTGTTTTATGGAACTTAGTACACCGGCAACATCGGTGGTTTTTATTTTAATGATAAAGCCGGATTCTGGCATTAATACCATTAACAAAGGTGTGATGGTTTCATGAAGCGATTTGAAGTGGAAATCTTTTACCACACCAATTACTGTATACACAAAATTATTACCCCGTTCGCTGTTTTGCCTTGTTAACTTCTGGCCAACAGCTTTACCCTCCCAGCCAAATGTTTTGGCTGCCGTTTCGTTTATAATGATTGCGGAAGAGTCTGTTTTATATTCAGGCGAAAAATTTCTGCCTGCTGCCATCTGCATTCCAAATGTTGGTATGTATTGTTCATCTACATGATACTCCAGCGTTTTAGTTATTTGATTGTCTTTTCCTTCAGGGTAAGCCAATGCATTATTGTTACCTGTAGGGCCAGCAGGCTTATACCATGAGAGCGTAATATTTGCTACCCGTGGGTCTTTCAACAATCCTTCCTTAAAAGCCTTTTCATTTTTTCCCAATGCCCAGGAGTTAGGCAATACCAACAATTGTTCTTTATTGTAACCTAGTTTTTTATTTCTTATAAAACTCATTTGCTGGTAAACAATGATGGTTCCAATGATTAAACTAACCGAAATAAAAAATTGAAATACTACCAACCCGCTTCTTAAACTAAGGCTTTTGGTGCCTGTACTGAGCCTGCCTTTTAACACAGCAATTGGCTTAAAAGCTGAAAGAAAAAATGCAGGATAAATGCCGGCGAGTATACCAACCAATAAACCCAGTGCTATCAACATTGCCCATGGTTTGATATGGATACCAATACTTAAATTTTTTCCTGCCAGGTCATTAAATACCGGCAGGGCCAGTTGTATAAATACAAACGATATAAGCAATGCAATAAAAGTTATTAGTACAGACTCTATTAAAAACTGTTTTACAAGTTCTAATTTACCAGAGCCCATCACTTTTCTTACCCCTACTTCTTTTGCTCTTTTAGAAGCGCTTGCTGTAGAAAGATTGATAAAATTGATACATGCTATCAGCAACATAAAAATAGCGATAGCACCAAAAATGTAAATATATTTTATATCACCCCCTGGCTCAAATTCGGTACTTGTAGCAGAATGCAGGTGTATAGAAGTCAGCGGTTGTAATGAAAAACCAAGTTCATTGCCTTTGGTACGAAACTGCGCCAAACTCATACCCATCGCCTGCCCAATTTGCGGCCCCATATATTTTTCTACAATGCCTGGAAACCTTGATTCGATTTTTGCGTAATTGGCGCCTGGTTTCAGTAACAGGTAAGTAGAAAAGTTACCAAACATCCATGAGTCAGATTTGGCCTGGTCTACACCTGTCATTGAACCAAACATATCAAAGTGAAAATGAGCATTAGATGGCATATCAGCAATTACGCCGGTTATTTTATAAGACTCTGTGTTATTATTAAAGGCAAGTGTTTTGCCAATGGCATCTTCTTTACCAAAATACTTTTCTGCTATGGCTTTTGTTATAACAATAGTGTGTGGTTGCAGTAACGCAGTTTTTGCATCGCCTTCAATCATCGGTAGTGTAAATATGCTGAAGAAGTTTGCATCAACTAACGCAAACTTATCATCTTTAAAAACTTTGTCTTTATAAGTAATTTTTGGTGTGCCATACTGCAAAAGCCTGGTAGCATCCTGTACTTCCGGAAAATCATTTTTCATTGTTTGGGCAACCGGCGCCATGATACTACTTTCACTTATTTTACCGCCGTTTATGCTGGCCTTAAAAATTACACGGGCTATCCTGTTGGCTTTTACATTAAACTTATCGTAACTGAGTTCATCCTGTACAAAAAGCATAATGATGAAACATACAGAAATACCAATAGATAAACCCAGTATGTTTATAAATGAGAATGCCTTGTTCTTAACAAGGTTTCTCCAGGCAGTTTTGAAATAATTTTTTATCATGGTTTGTGTTTATATTGTTATCTGAATTTTTAATTTAGGCATTCGACCTCACCACCCTTCCTCCTTTCCCAAAGTGTGGAGGCGGTACTTCTTACCAGCACCAAATATTTGTTCTTCCATTTCAACTTAATTTATTTAATCAACAATAACCTTATCACCCTACTACTCTTGTAAATTTAAAACGCTTGTCTTGTTCCTTCCCTCGAGGGTTCTCTGCAAGAGAACGAACGTCGTTCAGGAAGGGCTATTCTGTCCTCAAACTTTTAACAGGGTTAGCATTTGCAGCCCTGTACACTTTAAATCCAACCGTTATGCCGGAAAAAAACAGTACAATCAGTAATGTGCTTATAAATGTATACGGCCCTATACCTGAATTGTAGGCGTAAATAAAATTGAAAACAACCTTATCAATTATTAAATAACCCAATGCTGAACCAATAATGAATGCAATAAATAAAATGTAGATGAAATCTTTTGAGATCATACCAATAATGTTTATAATTGAAGCGCCCAGCACTTTTCTCACACCAATTTCCTGCTTTCTGCGAAGGATGTTTAAGGATACCAATGCAAATAATCCTGAGGCAGATAGGAGCAGAATAATGGCGGCGAGAAAAAAGGAAACAGATTTAAATCCGGCGTTCATGTAGCGCTCTTTATCTACCACATCACTTTGCAAAAAACCATTGTAAGGTTTACCAGGTAATGCCTGATACCATGCTGCCTTGATAATTTTTTCAAGTTCAGCGATATTGCTGTGATTTGACCTTACAACCAAATACTTATAATCTTCTGTTGCCGCTAACTTCAACACACAGGCGGGAACCTTGCCATGCAATCCAAATTCTTTATAATCCTTTACCACACCTACAATGGTATATTTTGCACTGTCCATTTCAATTTGTTTACCAAGGGGTTGCTGCAGGTTTAATTTTTTTACCAGTGTTTCATTTACTATAATAGATTGCTCTTTATCCAGTCCTTCCCCGCCATAAAATTGCCTGCCTTCTACCAATTTTATACCCATTGTTCTTAAATAGGCTGAGCCACCCACTTGTGCAACCTGCGCATTTAATTCATTGGTTTCATAGCGAAGCTTTGCTTCTCTTGTACCTGCGCCAATTTGCTCATGGGTACCGGCAATATTTTCAATTCTGGGATCCTTACTGATAATATTGCTCAATGCCGTAAATTCGTGACTGTTACTGATTTCTGTAACCATTACCTCATTTATTGCATAACCAAAATCTACTTCCTTTTGAAACGCAGCGTTTTTTGTAAGCGTGATCCCTACTACCAGTGCAACGCAGCAGATACTAAATTGTGTCAATAATAATATCCTGGTGAAGCGGCTTTTGGGGCCAAACGTATTGATGCCTTTTAAAATACCTATCGGTTCAAACGAACTGATATAGATTGCCGGATAAAGGCCTGCAATGATGGCAGTAAAAAATGGCAATAACAACAATATTATCCACAATGTGATGTTGCTATCCAGATTCATTTGCAGTTCAATACCCGACCACCTGTTAAAATCGGGCATTATTAAAAATACCAGCAGCAGTCCAAGACTTGAAGCTAACAAGCACAGTAAAATATTTTCGCCCAAAAACTGAATTACCAGTTGCCATTTTCTTACTCCCATTACTTTACGCACACCTATTTCCCTTAGCCGCTTACTGGCAAAAGCAATAGAAATATTGGTAAAATTGAAACAGGCTATCAGTAAAATAAAAACAGACATAATGATGGGTATAATCACCATCACGCCACGGGGATTTGAATTTAAATCACTCCCATGTACAAATTCTGCAAAGTCAATATCTGAGCTAAGCGCTACTTCTTTAAATGGCTGAAAATAAAAACCATTGATTTTCCAATCACTGCTGTATTTATTGTATAGGGCTGTATAAGAACCTAATTGTTTTTCAATTGGCAGTAACATATCCCTGCTATTAATTTCAACAAAAGTGGTTACAAACTGTTTATTATGCCAGTCGTTGGAAGAGGGGGCATCCGAAGAAAAACCATTCTTGAAATCGCTCACTATATCAAACTGAAAACTTGAATTTAAAGGGATATTTTTTAACACTCCAGTCACTGTAAATATTTCCTCCTTTCCATTTTTAATAATTGTTAATTGCCTTCCCACAGTTTCTTCCTTACCAAAATATTTTTCTGCAAGGGGTTGGCTGATTATAATCGTATTGGGTTTATCAAATTGACTGTAATTGCCTTTTGCCAATGGTAAATCAAAAAAGGAAAAAATATTTTTATCCGCATAATGTACCTTTTCGTAAAATATATTTTGTTTACTTTTAACTACCACGTTATTGCTATAGATCCGTGCAATGCGGCCTGCGTCTGCAATATCTTTAGCCAGGTAAGCGCCAATGGCCATGGGTGTTACTCCCCAGCGTTGAGATGACCCTTCGATATTTCTGAGGCTGTTTAAGCGGTAAATATTTTCTGTATGGAGATGATTTTTATCAAAGTCGACCCTGTAATCATAATTTAAATAAGATAAGATGCAGCAGGCCAGTGCAAAACTCATACCCATTAAATTTATAATTACATACACTTTATTTTTCCACAAAACCCTTATAGCAATATTGAAATAGTTTTTTATCATAACTAAAGTTTTATATTTTTTATAATGCCAAAAAAATCGGATTATTTAAAAATGCTTT
>JAYVZR010000338.1:0-3957 GCA_043783135.1 Ferruginibacter sp.
GCAGGCAGTTACGATTTTTTATATACCCACATTAAAAACCTGCGAAAAAAATTGATTGAATCCGGCGCTGCTGATTATATAAAAAGCATTTATGGAACAGGATATAAATTTACTGATATGTAAAGGCATTTCTAAAAGGGGTATTTTATAGGGGGATCCCAAATTGTCGCTTCTGTTCTTAGGCTGTGGTTGGTGAGGACACCAACCACGGCTTGTTTGCCATGGCTGGTGTACACCAGCCAGCGACAATTTGGGATGCATCCATTTTATGTTAACCTCCTTTTAATTTTTCTGCAAAAGATAAGATAACAGAGGATTTTAGAAATCACTTTTTTTAAAAAAAATCAGCAGATAGAAATGAAGCTACTTACAAGAACTACTATTTATTATTTGCTGTTCAGTCTGCCGCTATTAATGCTGTGCGGATGGTTTTTGTACTACAATATTGAAAGGGCTTTGCAGCATGAGGTGGATGAAGAGTTGCAAAACAGCAAAGTATTATGGGTACAGCATTTAAACAGTTTGGCGGCAGATAAGGATATACTGGAATTAAACAATCCTTATGTACAGATAGAAAAAACAAACATCACTTCCGGCAATAATTTTTATTCGGATACTTTAATTTATGAGCCGCTTGAAAAAGGAAAAGATCCATATAGAAATCTTACCGTTTTTATTGAGCGTAACCACCAGCATTATAAACTGTCTTTTCAACGTTCTGTGCTGGAACATAAAGCTGTTTTTAAAAAACTGATTGTAGTAATGAGTTATGTTTTTGCAGGATTGCTCCTGCTGTTTTTACTGATTAATTTATACATCAATAAAAAGTTGTGGAAACCTTTTAACACCTCGCTTGAAAAGATTACTTCGTTAAACATGCAGCAACTGCAGCAGGTGCATTTTGATAAAGTGGCCATCAGGGAATTTAACGCACTGAACACTTCATTAAATGCGATGACGGACAAAATGCAGGCTGACTATCTTTCCATGAAAACCTTTACCCAAAATGCAAGCCATGAAATACAAACGCCGCTGGCCATCATACAATCCAAGCTGGAACTGCTTTTGCAGGATAGCCTTTTAACCGAACAACAAACAACTGCCATCGCATCTGCATTTGAAGCCACCCAGCGTTTATCAAAACTTAACCAGGCATTGCTACTGATTACCAAAATTGAAAACAATCAATTTACTGCACTGGAAAAAATAAGTATGAAAGTGGTTGTTGAAAAATATGAATCTTTTTTTGTTGAGATGATGGATCAAAAGAAAATAGCTTTTTCTTTAAACGTAAAAGCCGATTGGCAACTGTTTATTCATCCGCTGCTGGCCGACATGCTGATCTCGAATTTATTTAGTAACGCTATCCGGTATAATCAGCAACAGGGAGAAATAACAATTACTGTTACTGCAGATGGGTTTGAAATTATTAATACCAGTACGTTGCCGGCAATTGAAGAGGGGCAACTGTTTCAACGTTTTATAAAACATACGGCAACTGCCGGCAATGGGTTAGGACTGGCGATAGTAAAGGAAATATGCGATGCAAATAATATTGCCATACAATATAGTTTTGACAACAATTATCACCGGTTTAAACTTGCTGGTGAAAAGATGTAAACAGCGGCATATTTAAAATATCATTACTGCGGTGCCGGCAATAATCAACAAAGCCCCGATGGCTGTTTTAATGGTGAGGGCTTCGCCTAAAAATACTACTGATAAAATGATGGTTAAGGCTACACTCAGTTTATCAACGGGTGCAACCTGCGATACTTTTCCTATCTGCAAAGCTTTAAAGTAAAATATCCATGACAGGCCTGTTGCAATGCCTGAAATGACGAGAAAAATAATATTTTGCCTTGATAAAGAGGATAAGCCTTTTTCTTCCCCTCTTGCCAAAAGTATACCCGACGCTACTATCAAAATGATGATAGTCCGGATACCGGTTGCCAGGTTGGAATCTACATTTGTAATGCCCACTTTTGCAAAAATTGCTGTAAGAGATGCAAATAAGGCTGATAATAAAGCATACATCCACCACATAAATCAATATTTTAAATTATTAAATAAACACTATTGGAATATAATGATAAAATAAAAAAGCAACTCTACTCTGCAATTTTACCAATCAACTTATTTTACGCTTTTTAATAGCTACAAAATAATTCACCGCTAAAACAGCTATCAATATTACCAAACCAAAAAACTCTCTTGTTTCTTCAATCCAGGGCTGTTCAGCCTTCATAGTTCCGGCAATATTTTCTGCATGATGCAGTTTTATCCAGTCAATCAACCCATTTGCATCAAACATTTTGTATATGGCATAAATAGCATACACAACTATGCCCAGTAAATACGCCTTTGTAAAATAACGTTGGCTGGCTGCCAGCCAACATAACACAGCTGTATACATATAAATGGGCACCCACACATATGGATCGGGGTCATTATACTGTAATGCTGCAAATACAATAAAAACAAAACAAAAAATAATATTAAAAACTTTCATGGCAATTATTTAGTTATTGAAAATAAAACTTATCAGGCAGACATATCTTATTTTATAAAAAACAGATAACAGCGTTTGTAATAACTAAGTTAGTTAAAAGTTTGAAAGTATGTCAGATCGGTAATTGTTTGGAAAGTAGAAATACAAGTGTAACAAAAAAAATTCTTAGTACTAGTGTTATGTTAAGTGTAATATGACTTATTTTATTACACGAATTTTAAAACCGGATTATGCGAATTACTAACCCACATTGACGAATTTCGAATTAGCAGTAATTCGTGTAATCAAGATTACGACTAAGCATGATTAACATATCACTAGTAAGGGCAGGCTTGCAGTTTGTTAAAATTAAAAAGCCTTGATTGCTCAAGGCTTGGTATCGGGAAGCAGACTTGAACTGCCGACCTTCGGGTTATGAATCCGATGCTCTAACCAGCTGAGCTACCCCGACAAAATTTATAACTTTCGCCCTTAACATCAGGATACACCGACATTTAGGGGTGCAAATATAGGCGTTTTTGCGAAAAGCTAAATGCTTAACTTAAATGTTACCAAAAAATTTATTCTTATTAAACGGTGCGAACGGATACAATTATTGTCATTTTACCTGTTTTACAATGCCATAATAAAATCCGTCTGGCGCAGGACCCTGTCCTGCTGCCCTTCTTTACTAATGTTGCCTCCAGAATATGCTTTCGGAAAACAGAAAAAATGCGAATTATTTTTTGTAGGTTTAGCACAAAAAAATGAGTACCAAATATCCGTCTGGCGCAGGACTCTGTCCTGCTGCCCCTCGTTACTAATGTTGCTCCCAGAATACACTTCCGGAAAACAGAAAAAAAATGCGAATTGTTTTTTGTAGGTTTAGCACAAAAAAATGAGTACCAAATACAAGTTTACCGATAAAGAAGGGATTTATTTTACAACGTCTACCATTGCAGGCTGGGTAGATATTTTTACAAGAGATATTTACAGGGAAATTTTGTTGGATAGTATACGTTTCTGTCAAACTAACCAGGGTTTAGTGATACATGCATGGATGCTAATGACAAATCACCTTCACATGATTTGCTCGTGTAAGCCAAATATTGACCTTGCATTGATATTAAGAAATATGAAAAGTTTTACTGCAATGAAATTAATCGACGCCATCATCAACAATACAACAGAAAGCAGAAGAGAAAATATGCTGAATGTATTTGAGAGCGAAGGTAAAAAGAGCAGTAGTAATTTTCGGTATAAATTCTGGGAACATGAGAATCATCCCATATTACTGGATTCAGTATTTGTATACAATCAACGATTAAATTATTTGCATTGGAATCCGGTAACAGCAGGATTTGTGACAGAACCCTGGCAGTGGAAACTTAGCAGTGCAACAGACTATTTTACCGAAGAAAAAGGAGTGTTGGATATAGTTATTTTGGAGTAGTTTGCTGGTTGGG
>JAYVZR010000339.1:0-3951 GCA_043783135.1 Ferruginibacter sp.
CAAGGGATCAATATCGTGATGTAGTGGACAATGCCGAAAAAAGAGCCAAAAAGATGAACCTGAAATATAAGGATTTGAGTGACCATGAAAAGGCTGCGTTGTTATATTACACATATCGCTACACAAATTTTTTAAATTTCGATATTTCAGTACTATCAAAGAGAATCAATATTAGTAATTACGAGTATGAGAACATGGGTGTAAGGTTGTATTGCGTTTTAAAGGCCGCTGATGTAGATGGAAATATAGTCTTAAGCGCCAAGCGAACCGGTATAAGACTCAACGAAGCTATGGATGGTGACGATGTTAACGCGGTGGCATATATACCAGGCTCAAATGATTTTCTCCATTTTGATTATGTGTATGACATCCCCTTCGTAATTCCTGAGCAAATTGAAGGGATGAAAGAAACAAAAAGTTTGACATTTACCAATAAAGCGATGACAGCAAAAAATGAGGTAGAGCAAGGGCCTACCATTCAAACAACATCTTCTGAAAAAAATGCCCATATCGAAAATTTGAAGGTTTCGTTATCTGCTGACAATAACTTGCTTGCTGTGCAACGGGCAAGCACATTAAAAGGGCATCTTAAAATAGATGAACAAAGACAGTTGATTTTGTATGAAGACTTTTGTGAGGAAGAAAGAAAAGCTTTTAACGATGATCAATCTTTAATTGAATATTTGGAAGATGGTAAAAAAACAAAGAAATATGTAGATGAAGTAAAAAGTGCTTTTGCTGAAGCCCGCAAAAAGCAAAAAGACGCTTTTATTAATGAAGCAAAAAATTGGTTTGATCTTGATATTACCGACATGAAAAATTATAAAACGGATACATTGGGAGTACGGCATACGGCGCCCAACTTTGTGTATAGCTCTTCGTTTAATGTGGGTGGTGCTGTCAAAAAAGCCGGGAACAACATAATAGTAGAGATAGGAAAAATTGAGGGACAGCAATTGTCAATTAAAGGGGGACAACGCAAACGGGAGATTGATGCCTACATGCCGTTTGCGAGAAGTTTTGAATATAATATTGAGTTCGCAATCCCTGCCGGTTATACCGTTGAGGGGCTGCAGGCGTTAAATAAAAATATAAGTAACGAGACAGGTTTTTTTATTGCTGAGGCAAGTGCTACCAAAACAACGGTTACAATAAAAATAAAAAAGCACTACCTGCATAATTTTGAAGCAGCAAATAATTGGGATAAGATAATTGAATTTACAGACGCCGCAGGTGATTGGGCCAACAGTAAATTGTTATTAAAAAAAGTATAATTCAGTAAAAAAATATCTATAAAATTTTTCAGCATCGCCAAAACTATATTTTCAAGAAACATTACTAATAACCTCTAAAATAACTCACCATGCTTCTCAAAAAACAGCTTCTAATTTTGTATGTATTGCTGTTAAGTACTCTTTTTTCCACCGCTCAAATAGAAGGTAACTATGCTTCTGTAAAAAACTTTAAAGAACTTGGCTTTGGCGCATTTTTAAATTTTAGCCTGCCTGTTACGGATGCGAATTATTTAACATTGGAATGCGGTTTTCAATACTATAAGAATCAAGTAGAAGATTTAGCGCAAGTTCCCATTGTATTAGGTTACCGTTATACATTAAACCAAACTGGTACCGGATTTTACGTTGAGCCCAATGCAGGATACAGTGTGGGAAGTTCAAGTATCCAAAAAAAGTTTGACCCAAATTCAACAGACTCCTATAATGACCCGTATGAAAAAGTGTCTGGGCCAGCCGCAGGGCTTAGTATGGGATATCTTTTTGGATGGGGGGGCTCACTTCAGTTTAATGTGGCGCTTCGTTATGAGCATACGTTTTCAAGTGCAGCTGTTAATGTTGTTGGGCTTAGAATTTCACACGCAATTACTTTTGGAAGAAGGAATGCTGATTAAATAAATACAAGAATATTTCATACGATTAATTCTAACAATAATTCAGACAGCCCACTCTATTAAACTGGTTAGATTTGAATTATATGAAGTGGCGCAATACCCTGATAAAAATTATTTAACCACTAACAATCCTTCCCATGTTGCGCCGGTTATTTCTGATGCAATTACACCATATTCCTTTTTAACTGCCTTTGCCGCATTTTGAACTATTATGAGTACGTTTGTCAACAACAGTTTGCCTTCAATCAAATATTCTGCAGCAGGCAGTTGGTAAACAATTCCGTTAGAGCCAGTTATTTTTGTTGAAAAACCAGTTCTTTCCATCACTTCAGTCAGTATTTCATAATCTTCTTTTTTGGCATCATATAATTCTACTCGTGTAATAAATTTTGCCATTTTTTATTTTTGTAGACGATCATTCTGCGTCTTTCTAATTCCCAATCATTATTCCATACGCAAGCTTTTCACCGGGTTACTAATAGCCGCCTTTACTGTTTGCAGGCTGATTGTTACAAATGCAATTAACACGGCTATACAACCGGCAATTAAAAACACCCACCATGGTATATCTATCCTGTAAGCAAAGTCAAGCAGCCAGCAGTTCATAGCATACCATGCCACTGGAAATGCGATAATTGCTGCTATGGCAACCAGCTTTAAAAAATCTTTCGATACCAATGATATTATTTCTGGTATGCTTGCACCTAAAATTTTGCGAATGCCTATTTCTTTTATACGTTGCGAAATAGTAAATGCTGATAAGCCAAATAAACCAAGACAAGCAATTAAAATAGCAATGCACGAAAAGATAGTAAATATTGATCCCTGCTTCTGTTCTGACTGATATAGCTTTTCAAAATTTTCATCCAGGAAAGTATATTCGTAGGGTACTTCAGGAAGATAACTTCCCCATGTTTTTTTCACCTTGTTTAAGGTCTCAGCAACATTATTACCTGATATTTTTACGGAAAGATTGTTATAAAAACTTCCAAGAAACTGCGAAGGCATTACCAGCACCAACGAAACAATTTTTTGATGCATCGATTCAAAGTGAAAATCACCTATCACGCCAATGATGCGTCCGTCGATAGATGAATATTTAAATTTTTTGCCGACTGCATCCTGCGAAGATTTCCAGCCAAGTACTTTTACAGCCGCTTCATTTATAATAAAACCGGCAGTATCAGTTCCATTACTGCGTGAAAAATTTCTGCCGGCAACAACATGCACACCATACGAAGGAACAAAATCATAATCAGCAGCAAGGTATTTAATCTCGGCATTTACAGGTTGTGCAGAATCTCCTGAAAAAGTATAAGCTTCCTGTGAGTCTAATAATCTTCCGGTAGGTATCCGTGATGAGCGGGAAACATTTTTTATATTTTTATCTTTTAGCAATTCATTACGGAAAGATTCATATTGATTATTGAGCGCACCGTTATAAGGCATGGTAATAACCTGTTCCCTGTCGTAACCCTGCGCAGTATTTTGCATATACCGCAATTGCTGAAACACCACTGCTGTGGCTATTATGAGAATGATAGAAATTGAAAATTGTACCACCACCAGCGCTTTTCGTAGAGAAATATTACTACCCCCAATTTTGAAGATTCCCTTTAAAGTTTTTACCGGCTGAAAGGAAGACATGAATAAGGCAGGATATATTCCGGATACCAGCCCTACAAAAAAGGGCGTGAGAAAAAGAGTTACTAAAATTTGCCATTTAAGTAAGATGGCAACTGACAGTTGCTGGCCTGAAATAGTATTTAACCATGGCAACAAAAAATATAAAAGTGCAATAGCAACTGTAATTGCAATCCATGCGATGATAACCGATTCGCTCAGGAATTGAAATACCAACTCCTGTTTACCGGCCCCAACCACTTTTCTTATTCCAATTTCACGGGCACGCAAAGTAGAACGTGCAGTAGAAAGGTTCATATAATTAATACACGCTATCAGTAAAATAAATAACGCAATGGCAGAAAAAATATATACCCTTTTAATGTCTCCATTTTCTTCTGCTTCATAATCCATGTGCGAAT
>JAYVZR010000340.1:0-10469 GCA_043783135.1 Ferruginibacter sp.
AACAGTATTAGTGATGCTGTAAAATTTTTACCTGTGCATGAAGGTTTGCATTTGGGATATTCGATGGCGCTTAAAAGAATTGTAAATAAATAATGAATACAGCAACAGTAAATACCAATTGGAACGCCCACCTGTATGATAACAAACATTCGTTTGTTTTTAAATACGGCGAAGGCCTGGTGGAAGCATTAAGTCCTCAGCCTGGCGAACGTATTCTCGATTTGGGTTGTGGTACAGGATATCTTGCTGGTGTAATTGCATCTTATGGGGCTACTGTTGTAGGGATAGACAGTTCTCTGGAGATGATAACTAAGGCCAAAGCACAACACCCTGCATTGAAATTTAAAGTACAGTCTGCTACCGAATTTTATTTTGATGAAAACTTTGATGCCATTTTTTCAAATGCAGTATTGCATTGGGTATTGCAAAAAGAAATGGCCATTGATTGTATGTACCGCAATTTAAAAAAATCGGGAAGAATTGTACTGGAGATGGGTGGTAAATACAATGTTGAAAAAATAATCGCTGCTTTGCAGAACAGCTTAATTAAACATGGGCTTCCTGAAAATGCTGCTATTTCTTTATGGTATTTTCCTTCATTAAGCGAGTATACGGGGTTGTTGGAAAAAAGAGGTTTCAGGGTTACTTATGCGGCGCACTTCAACAGGGAAACAAAACTGGACGATACAGCAAATGGAATTAAAGATTGGATAAAAATGTTTGGCAGTTCTTTTTTAAAAGGGATTGATGAAACTTTGGTTGATACGATACTAAATGAAGTGCAGGAAAATCTTAAACCTACTCATTATAGAAATGGCGAGTGGTATGCTGACTATAAAAGATTAAGGGTAATTGCTATAAAATAAATCATTGACCAAACGGCTAACACCGCAATAGTATATAAAATGAAAAAAGAATTTACCATAACCGTTTACACAGAAAACCAGATTGGTTTATTAAACCGCATTGCTATTATTTTTTCAAGAAGAAAAATAAACATCGATAGCATGAATACTTCACCATCAGAAATAGAAGGTATTCACCGCTTTACTATTTTAATTGATGAAACAGAAGAAGTAGTAAGAAAAGTATGCAGGCAAATTGAAAAGCAGGTAGAAGTTTTAAAAGCTTATTATAACACCAACGAAGAAGTGGTATGGCAGGAAATGGCCCTGTATAAAGTATCGACAGATGAAATTACAGAGAAGGTAAAAGTAGAAAGGTTGTTGCGTGAATGTGGTGCAAGGGCAGTTGCTATCCGCAAGGATTTTACCGTATTTGAAACAACCGGACACAGGGAAGAAACAGATAAACTGATTAAGGCATTAGAACCTTATGGATTGATAGAGTTTGTGCGCAGCGCAAGAATTGCTATCATAATAGAAAGTAAAGGGTTTCATGAAAAATTAAAAGAATTTGAGAAAAAGGAACCAGGAGAAGATGTGGTGGAGAATGAATTTTTAAATCAGCAGGAAGAGGTATTCAGTATGTAGCCTCCCTGCCCTCCAGAGGAGGGTTTCTAAAATACTTAATTTGAAGTTTTTTAGTAACAGGATAGCATTTAATAAAGTAAAAAAATAAACATCAATTCATAACAAACCCCATTGCTTATTGGCAATGAGAAAAAACAAATTATCAATGGCTAATTATTTTAACACATTATCACTAAGAGAAAAACTAAATCAATTGGGTGTATGTGAGTTTATGGACAAAAGTGAATTCGCAGACGGAGTGAATGAACTGAAAGGTAAAAAAATAGTGATTGTAGGCTGTGGCGCCCAGGGTTTAAACCAGGGGTTGAATATGAGGGACAGCGGTCTTGATATTACATACACTTTAAGGCAGGAAGCGATTGACGCTAAAAGGCAATCCTGGAAAAGTGCCACTGAAAATGGTTTTAAGGTGGGTATATACGAAGCACTGATTCCAACTGCCGACCTGGTAATCAATCTTACGCCGGATAAACAACATACTGCTGTTGTTGGCGCCATCATGTCTTTGATGAAGGAAGGTGCAACTTTATCTTATTCTCATGGATTTAATATTGTGGAAGAAGGTATGCAGATACGCAAGGATATTACTGTAATAATGGTAGCTCCAAAATGTCCCGGAACAGAAGTAAGGGAAGAATACAAAAGAGGTTTTGGTGTACCCACGCTGATAGCAGTACATCCTGAAAATGATCCTGAAGGAAAGGGATGGGATTATGCAAAAGCTTATGCAGTTGCTACAGGTGGCCATAAAGCGGGCGTTTTAAAATCGTCTTTTGTGGCAGAAGTAAAATCTGATTTAATGGGCGAACAAACTATTTTATGCGGCCTTTTACAAACAGGTTCTATTCTTAGTTTTGATAAAATGGTAGAGAAAGATATTGATAAAGCATACGCCTCAAAATTTATTCAATATGGCTGGGAAGTAATTACCGAAGCGTTAAAACAGGGAGGCATAACTGCCATGATGGACAGGTTATCAAACCCTGCAAAAATTAAGGCATTTGAAATTTCTGAACAGTTGAAAGATATTATGCGTCCCCTGTTTCAAAAACACCAGGATGACATAATGAGTGGCGAATTTTCAAAAATAATGATGGAAGACTGGGCCGATAACGATAAAAATTTATTGTTGTGGAGAGCAGCAACAGGCGAAACTGCTTTTGAAAAAACAGCGCCTTCAGTTTACAAAATTGCAGAACAGGAATATTTTGATAATGGATTATTAATGGTAGCATTTGTAAGGGCAGGGGTAGAGCTGGCTTTTGAAACAATGGTAGAATCTGGCATTAAAGAAGAGTCTGCTTACTACGAATCTTTACACGAAACACCATTAATTGCCAATACAATTGCCCGTAAAAAACTGTTTGAAATGAACAGGGTAATTTCTGATACCGCAGAATATGGCTGTTATTTATTTGACCATGCGTGTAAACCTTTACTGGCTGATTTTATGAAAACAGTCGATACAAATCTTATTGGTAAAAATTTTAATGAAGGCATTGATGCCGGTGTCGATAATAAGGTAATTATTGCAGTAAATGAAATTATCCGTTATCACCAGGTAGAAGTAATTGGTGCAGAATTGCGGCAGGCGATGACTGAAATGAAAACAATCAATACGATAGCGTAATTTTCATTTGCAGTATGGATTGCTTGAAGAAATAGAAGCTTTACAGCGTTAAAAAAGATGATAATTTATATAGTTGCCTGGTGTAACAACCGGTACGATTGTTTTTGCCAAAACGAAATACAGAACAAAGATTGTTATTTTTTTAAAAATAAATTCCGATAGATGAATACAACTGCAAATAATACAAAGCTGAATGAAAAAGGATACCCGTCAAATAACACCTCTTCAGGGATTGGGGGTGGCCTGTACGATCCTCAATTTGAACATGATTCTTGTGGTATTGGCTTTGTCGCCAATATCAAAGGCAACAAAAATCACCAGCATATTTCTGATGCGTTGACCATTTTAGAAAATATGGAGCATCGGGGGGCCTGTGGCTGCGAAACAAATACAGGTGATGGTGCAGGTATACTCATCCAGATACCACATGAATTTTTCTTTGATGAATGTGTAAAATTGGGAGTGCATTTACCTGCTTTTGGCAAGTACGGTGTGGGAGTAATATTTTTCCCTAAAGAAATAAAATTAAGAGAAGAGTGCAGGGATATCTTTAACCGTGCGGCAGAAAAAATAGGGCTTGAAATACTTACCTATAGAAGTGTTCCGGTAAATACAACCGATATTGGCCCAACAGCATTATCTGTAGAACCGGTAATGGAACAGGTATTCATCGCATGCCCCGATCATATAACCAACCCATTGGATTTTGAAAGAAAGTTATTTGTATTGCGCAATTATACCAGTCATACAATAAAAAATACAGTCAGGCAGGATGCAATTGGTTTTTATATTGCTTCGCTTTCTTACAAAACAATCGTTTATAAAGGGCAACTAACAAGTACGCAGGTACGCAATTATTTCCCCGACCTTGGTAATAAAAGGGTAGTATCTGCATTTGGCCTGGTTCATTCACGTTTTGCTACCAATACTTTTCCTTCCTGGAAACTGGCGCAGCCATTCAGGTACATGGCGCATAATGGCGAAATTAATACTTTGCAGGGAAACCTTAACTGGTTAAAAGCCAGTGAAACCGGTTTCGTATCTCCGTATTTCAGCAAAGAAGAAATGGAAATGCTGTTGCCGGTTGTTACCAGTATGCAATCAGATTCTGCCTGTCTTGATAATATGATTGAATTACTGACCTTAACGGGCAGGTCGTTGCCACAGGTGATGATGATGTTGATACCCGAAGCATGGGATGGTGATGATAAGATGGACCCGGTAAGAAAAGCTTTTTATGAATACCATGCCTCTATGATGGAACCATGGGATGGACCGGCTTCTATTTCTTTTACTGATGGTAAAATTATTGGTGCCACACTTGATAGAAACGGCTTGCGCCCTTCCCGCTATTGTGTTACTACAGATGACAGGGTAATTATGGCATCAGAATCAGGCGCATTACCTATTGACCCTGCATTGATAAAAGAGAACGGCAGGTTGCAACCCGGCAAAATGTTTGTGGTTGATATGGAGCAGGGCAGGATTATTAGTGATGAAGAATTAAAGAGAGGTATATGCGCTCAAAAACCTTATGCTGACTGGTTAAATAAATACAAGATCCGTTTAGAAGAATTACCAGAACCAAGGGTAATGTTTACCCATTTGGAAAGTGACCAGGTATTTAAATATCAAAAAGCATTTGGTTATACTACCGAAGACCTTGATACCATTATTGCACCAATGGCATTAGATGGAAAAGAGCCGATTGGTTCTATGGGAACAGATGTGCCATTGGCAGTATTGAGCGATCAGCCACAACATTTAAGTTCTTATTTTAAACAGTTATTTGCACAGGTAACCAATCCACCCATTGACCCAATCAGGGAAAGATTAGTAATGTCTTTGGCCACTTTTGTTGGCAACAACGGAAATCTTTTAAACGAAGTTCCGATGGCATGCCATACCGTGGCATTAAAGCATCCCGTATTGTCGAATTTCGAATTGGAAAAAATAAGAAGTATTGACACAGGGGTTTTTCAGGCAAAAACCCTGCAGATGTATTACCGTGCAGATGGTAAACCCGATTCACTTCAGAAAGCGCTGGCAAGGATTTGCCGTTACGCTGTAGATGCAGCAGAAGATGGCTTTGAAGTATTAATATTAACGGATCGTTCAATAGATTCTGACCATGCACCCATACCTTCCTTACTGGCAACGGCTGCTGTACATCATCATTTAATCCGTAAAGGATTAAGGGGCAGCGTTGGTATAGTAGTAGAAGCAGGTGATGTTTGGGAAGTGCATCACTTTGCCTGCTTACTTGGTTTTGGTGCAACAGCCATTAATCCATACCTGGCATTATCCAGCATAAGGGATATGAAACTTAGCGGCAAACTGGTTACAGATTTGGATGTTGAATATTTAAAAAAGAATTATACCAAGGCGGTTAATGACGGCTTATTGAAAGTGTTTTCTAAAATGGGGATATCTACTTTGCAATCTTACCAGGGAGCACAGATATTTGAAATAATCGGTTTAAACAGATCGGTGGTTGATAAATATTTTACCGGCGCTATATCCCGCATAGAAGGCATGGGGCTGGATGAAATAGCTAAAGAAAATTTAGCCAAGCATGCCTATGCATTTAGTAAAAAAGAACTACCGGTAGACCGTTTGTCTGTAGGTGGTTTGTACCAGTGGAAACGTAAAGGGGAATTTCATTTATTTAATCCGCAAACCATACACCTTCTACAATATTCAACTAGGCAGAATGATTACCCTGCATTCAAAAAATATTCAAAACTGGTAAATGAGCAGGGTGAAAAAGCCTGCACATTAAGAAGTTTGTTTCAATTCAATTTTCATCGCACACCTATTTCTATTGATGAAGTAGAGCGGGCAGAAGGAATCTGGAAACGTTTTGCAACAGGAGCCATGAGTTTTGGTTCCATATCTCATGAAGCACATAGTACTTTGGCCATAGCTATGAACAGGTTGGGTGGTAAAAGTAATACCGGCGAAGGTGGTGAAGATGAAATGCGTTTTGACACCTTGCCAAACGGAGATTCTATGCGCAGCGCTATTAAACAGGTAGCTTCTGCACGGTTTGGTGTAACCAGTAATTACTTGACGCAGGCAGATGAATTACAAATAAAAATGGCTCAGGGAGCCAAGCCGGGGGAAGGCGGGCAATTGCCTGGCGACAAAGTAGATGATTGGATTGGAAGGGTAAGGCATGCTACGCCGGGTGTAGGATTAATTTCGCCACCACCGCATCATGATATTTATTCCATTGAAGATTTGGCGCAATTGATTTTTGATTTAAAGAACGCCAACCGGACCGCCCGTATCAATGTAAAACTAGTTTCTAAAGCTGGCGTTGGTACTATTGCTGCCGGTGTTGCAAAAGCAAAAGCAGATGTGGTATTAATTGCAGGTAATGATGGCGGCACAGGTGCATCACCCATTAGTTCTATCAAGCACGCAGGTCTGCCGTGGGAGTTAGGTCTAGCAGAAGCACACCAAACCCTTGTAAAAAATAAATTACGTAGCAGGGTTGTGTTGCAAACAGACGGGCAATTAAAAACAGGAAAAGATATTGCAATCGCCACTTTGCTGGGTGCTGAAGAATGGGGTGTTGCAACAGCAGCGCTGGTAACCGAAGGCTGTATAATGATGCGTAAATGTCATTTAAATACCTGCCCTGTTGGTGTAGCTACTCAAAACCCTGAATTGAGAAAACGTTTTACCGGCAATGCTGACCATGTGGTAAACCTGTTTAAATTTTTAACAGAAGAATTAAGGGAAATAATGGCTCAGCTAGGTTTTAGAACTATTAATGAAATGGTGGGCCAGGTTGATTGTTTGGAAACAAGAACAGGCATGACCCATTGGAAATATAGCAAACTGGACTTATCTCCAATTTTGTATAAAGAACCAGCTTCTATTTATACAGGACTGTATCATAAAGAGGACCAGGATCATGAAATGGAAAATGTGTTGGATTGGAAATTATTGGAAGCCGCAAAACCAGCTTTGAACAACCTGCAAAAAATATCGGCTTCTTTCAAAATAAAAAATATTGACAGAACAACCGGTACTATTTTGTCAAACGAGATTTCTAAAAAATACAAAGCAGCAGGCTTACCTGATGATACTATTCACTTTAAATTTACGGGTACTGCCGGGCAAAGTTTTGGTGCATTCAATACAAAGGGCGTTACCATGGAACTTGAAGGTGATGCCAATGATTATTTTGGTAAAGGATTGAGTGGAGCTAAGCTGATGGTTTATCCATCTTCTAAATCAACCTTTGTTCCTGAAGATAATATCATCATTGGTAATGTGGCTTTTTACGGGGCTACTTCCGGCGAAGCATATATCCGGGGTAAAGCAGGTGAACGTTTTGCAGTACGAAACTCAGGTGCCACAGCAGTTGTAGAAGGAGTAGGTGACCATGGTTGTGAGTACATGACAGGTGGCAGGGTAGTAATTTTGGGTAATACGGGTCGTAATTTTGCAGCCGGTATGAGTGGTGGTATTGCTTATGTATATGATGTTAAGGGCAGTTTTGAATTGAATTGCAATCAAGAAATGGTAGATCTCGATCCGGTAAGCGATGAAGATAGAGATGAATTATACAACCTTATAAACAATCACTTTAAATGTACAAAAAGTACAGTTGCCAAATTTGTACT
Source organism: Ferruginibacter sp. (assembly GCA_043783135.1). Lineage (GTDB taxonomy): Bacteria > Bacteroidota > Bacteroidia > Chitinophagales > Chitinophagaceae > Ferruginibacter. The sequence continues at coordinate 7,764 of JAYVZR010000340.1, forward strand.
GGATGATTTTGAAAACCAATTGAAAAATTTTGTAAAAGTATTTCCAAAGGATTATAAAAAGGTATTGGCAAAAATATCTTTATCGGCCAAAGAAGGAAAGCTTAAGTAAAATGATTTATAAAGGCTATTAAAAGTAACAGAAATAAATAACGTATAAACAGAATAATATAATGGGCAAACCAACGGGTTTTTTAGAGTTTACACGGGAACTTCCTGCAAAGCGTTCATCACAGGAACGTGTACACGATTATAACGAATTTATAGAAAGGTATCCGGATGAAAAACTAAACCAGCAATCGGGCAGGTGTATGAATTGTGGAGTTCCTTTTTGTCACAACGGATGTCCTTTAGGCAATGTTATACCAGAGTTTAATGATGCAGTTTATAGAAAAAGCTGGAGAGAAGCCTACGACATACTTTCCTCTACAAACAATTTTCCGGAATTTACCGGCCGGATTTGCCCAGCGCCCTGCGAAACTTCCTGTGTGTTGGGAATAAACCAACCCGCCATTACAATCGAAGAAATAGAAAAACATATCATTGAAATTGCTTTTGACAAAGGTTTTGTAAAAGCGCACAAACAAATAACACATACGGGTAAAAAAGTAGCCGTTGTAGGAAGTGGGCCGGCGGGTCTTGCAGCAGCAGCCCAGTTAAATTATGCAGGCCACACCGTTACAGTTTTTGAAAGGGATGATGCCCCGGGCGGATTGCTACGATATGGCATACCCGATTTTAAACTGGAAAAATGGGTGATTGACAGAAGGATAAAATTAATGGAAGAAGAAGGGGTGATTTTTATTTGTAATGCCAATGTAGGAACAGACAAAAGCATCAGTGACCTGCTAAGGGAATACCAGGCAATTGTTTTGGCCGGGGGATCAACTGTACCACGCAATTTACCTATTCCGGGGCGGGAATTAAAAGGAGTTCATTATGCGATGGAGTTTTTAAAGCAGCAGAATAAAAGAGTAGCCGCAATACCTTTTACCGAAAAAGAAATTCTTGCAACTGGCAAAAATGTGGTGGTTATTGGTGGAGGTGATACGGGTAGCGATTGCGTAGGTACCAGTAACCGTCATACTGCGGCGTCTGTAACACAGTTTGAATTATTGCCAAAGCCTCCGGAACAAAGAAATGCGGTAATGCCATGGCCTACTTACCCAATGTTGTTAAAAACCACTTCTTCGCATGAAGAAGGTTGTGATAGAAAGTGGGCTATTGCCACCAAAGAATTTATAGGAGATGAAAAGGGAAATTTAAAAGCAATCATAATGGTGGACCTGGAATGGAAGATAGTGGATCAGCGGCCTGCCCAGTTTGTGGAAATAAAGGGAAGTGAAAGAAAAGTTCCCTGCGAATTGGCATTGCTGGCAATGGGATTTGTGCATCCCCAGCATGAAGGATTAATAAAAGAACTGGAACTGGAATTAGACGAACGCGGAAATGTAAGGGCATCTGAAAAAAATTATCAATCAAATATCAGTAAAATATTTACAGCCGGGGATATGCACCGCGGACAATCATTGGTTGTATGGGCGATAAAAGAAGGAAGGGATTGCGCTGAAAAGGTAGATGAGTTTTTAATGGGTAATTCTTTACTGGAAACTACAGATGAAAATGTAATTGCACGGTACCTGATATAAATAACATATTTATTTTTTTTTATTGTAAGGCCCTTCTGGATTATTTCAGGGGGCTTTTTTGTAGAAATAAACATAATTAGCCTGTTATATAGAGGTTATATGTGTTCACAATTCAAAAAAATTATTTTACTAAAAGGTACTTTAATTATTTATTCACATTTTTTTAAATATTAGCCATAATGTTTAAAAAAATTTCACTTATTTTCCAGTTTTCTGAAAAATATTGCATAATATTGTGTTAATAGTAAACATATATTTATTTATAATACTTTAAACTATAAAATGTTATGAAAAAAGTTGGAATCAAAGAAGTATTTCCCTTTCTTGGGCTTAGTGTTGTAGCAATAGGCAGTCTGTTCTTTCCAACAGCAGAAGTTTTTGCCGATACTTCTAAATATGTTACAGGCGATATTACCTGGGTTTTGGTGGCTACAGCACTTGTGTTCTTAATGACGCCAGGTCTGGCATTTTTTTATGGCGGCATGGTTAACCGTAAGAATGTATTGAGTACAATGATAAAAAGCTTTGTAGCTGCCGGTATTGTTACTGTAATGTGGCTTACTGTTGGATATGGTATGTCTTTTGGCACTTCGGTGAATGGTATTATAGGTAATCCTATGTCGCATTTATTTTATAGAAATGTAGTATCAGGTGCGCCTTGGGTTGGAGGCCCTACTATTCCCCTTACTTTGTTTTCATTATTTCAGTTAATGTTTGCAATAATAACGCCGGCACTGGTAGTAGGTGCTGTGGCTGAAAGGGTAAAATTTACTTCTTATGCCTTATTTATTATGCTTTTTGCTTTATTTATATATTTTCCTGTATGCCATTGGGCTTGGCATCCTGATGGGTTCTTGTTTAAAATGGGTGTGCTTGATTTTGCTGGCGGTACCGTTGTTCATATTACTGCGGGTTGTGCAGCTTTGGCTGGCGCGATAGTATTGAAAAGAAGAAGATCTCATATTCAGAATATCGAAAATCATCCTGCCAATGTTCCTTATGTATTAATTGGAACCGGCTTACTTTGGTTTGGGTGGTTTGGTTTTAATGCAGGCTCTGC
>JAYVZR010000341.1:0-3945 GCA_043783135.1 Ferruginibacter sp.
GTACTTTTTTTGATTCCCTGAAGCACAGTACTTATTCTGCCCGTCCCGATGCTAAAAAAGGCTTTTTTGATAAAGGGCTTACTATTCAAAATGATTTATCTATTTCTGGCGGAGATGACAAAAGCAAATTTTTTCTAAGCATTCAGGATGTAAATATAAAAGGTACTGTACCAAAAGATAAAATACACCGAAATACTTTCCGTTTAAATGGTACAAGGGAATTTGGCCGGTTATCTGTTAATTATTCTGTAGATTATACTATATCGCATTCCAATACCACTCCTGGATCATTTGGTGTTAATGGAAGCCCTTCTACTTTTGGGGGATCTTATTTTCAAAACAGGGCTGTTTATTGGACGGTGTTGAACACACCGGCTAATGTGGATCTAAGAGATTATAAAAACTGGCAAACAGATAATTTTGCTAACCCTAATGGATATTTTAATGCTTATTATGGTAATCCATGGTGGCAGATTGACGCATCAAGGTTTGACAGTAAAAGAAATACGGTGATAGGTAATTTAGACTTAAAATATAAAGTTACCGATTGGTTTAGCCTTCAGGGTGTTGCTGCTGTTACAAGGTTTGATATAACGCAAAAGTTTACCTATCAGGGCTTTAAATTTGCTGATTGGGCAAAAGCAGATGTATATGGTTCTGGAAGAAGTACAACCGATGCACAGGCGGCTAACTATGATGCTTTTGCTTATAATAACAGATTAACAGGTAGTGTATTTGCCAATTTTAATAAAGATTTTAAGAATATCACCACCAAATTATTGATTGGTGCCACTACTTTTGATGAAACGGAAAGGACTATCAATTTGTCTGCAAGCCAATTGGTAATACCTGATTTTTATAATATTTCCAATAGGGTGGGAGAAGCTGGTGTTTATGAAAATTTATCACAGTATAGAAAAAATGGTGCCTTTGCCGATCTTTCATTAGGATACAAAGATTACCTGTTTGTACATGGATCATTTAGAAATGATTGGGATTCGAGGCTTGATAAAAGTCAAAGGAGTTACAGATACTATTCAGGTGATGTTGCTTTTGTATTTACAGATGCAATACCAGGATTAAAAGGAAATAATTTTTTAAGCTATGGAAAGATTAGGGGATCTATCGGTAGAACAGGTAATGTAAGCGTAGGTCCATATAGTTTAGACAATGTGTTCAACAGTGCTCCTAACTTCCCTTATGGAGGAACTGCAGGTTTTACTGTTTCTAATGCATTAAACAATCGGTTATTGAAGCCCGAGATTACTACAGAAAAAGAAATAGGATTGGATTTAAGATTTGCAAAAGATAAAATAGGGCTTAAGTTAACTGCCTATAAAACAAATAGTGTTGATCAAACACTTCCAGTTCAGGTTAGCTCTGCTACGGGGTTTACTTCTGCCCTTTTAAATAGTGGCGAAGTACAAAATAGAGGGATTGAGGTTGATCTTGATGTAACAGCCATTGATAATACAAGACGTGGAGGTATCAAAGCAACTTTTTCAGGAAATTTTTCTTACAATGAAAATAAAGTTCTTGCATTGTATCCAGGCATTAATGACTTCCTGTTAATTGGTGCAGCAGATCAGTATGTAGTAAAGGGAGCAGCATTTCCACAAATTAAACTATCTGACTGGAAACGTGACCCAGGAGGAAGAATCATTGTGGATAAAACCTCTGGTTTCCCTACACCTAATGATTCTTTGTCAACATACGGCACTTCTAATCCACCATATAAATTAGGATTAAGTACCAGTATAAGTTATAAAGGAATTACACTCTCTGTTTTGGCAGAAGCAAGATTTGGTGCAGTAATATATAATTCAATCGGAAATGCCCTGGATTTCACCGGTGTTTCTGCTTACTCTGCACAAACAGACCGTACAAGGTTTATTATCCCTAATTCTGTTTTTGATGATGGATCCGGTAAATTTATTGCTAATAATAGTGTGGCTGTGAAGAATGGTAACAACGATTTTTGGGCCAGTACCTGGAATGGTGTAGGCAGTACTTATTTAAACAGTGCAGATTTTTGGAAATTACGTGAAGTATCTCTTTCTTATACTTTCCCAAAAAACCTTTTCAAAAACGCTTCCTTTATAAAGCAATTGTCTGTTGCTATAGTAGGCCGCAACCTTTTTACCTGGAGGGCTAAAGAAAATGTATGGACCGATCCTGAATTTAGTAATACTACCGGAAACGCCCTTGGTACTACAGATATTAATCAAAATCCGCCCACAAGAATATTTGGTGCCAATGTTAATATCACTTTCTAAACAAATAGTTTAACTGAAAAATTATAAAATGAAAAAAATATTTTTAATACTTACTACCATATCATTGGTTGCAGGCGTAGGTTGTAAAAAGGGTTACTTAGATGTAAATACCAATCCAAACCAATCCACTTCTGCCGACCCCAGCCTTGTATTGCCTGCTGCATTGGCAGTTACAGTGGCACAATGGTACCCTGGGCCCACGGCTCATAGCGGCTGGATGGGTTCATGGGCAATTAGTGGAAGCTATGCCATTAGCTCTACAGATTTTAGTACTTATAAAATGACTACCGATTTTGGCGATGGCCTTTGGCAGAATGCTTACGATAATCTCGAAGATTATCAATATATAATAGATAAATCCGCTGCTAATAATCAATCCTTTTTAGAAGGTGCTGCAAGAGTTATGAAAGCCTTTCAATTTCAACATTTGGTTGATTTATGGGACGATGTTCCTTATGCAGATGCATTAAAAGGGGCGCTGTCTCTGAGACCCACCTATTCAAAAGGGGTAGATGTCTACGATAGTTTATTTTCAGAAATTAATAAAGGTATCAGTTTGATTAAGATTTCAGCAATTACCGCTTCAGCAAATTCTGACATCATGTTTCAAGGGGATAAAACAAGATGGGTACAATTTGCTAATACAATAAGATTAAGGATGCTATTGCGTATGTCTGAATTAGCAACTAAACCTGCTTTTTTTCAACCCAACCTTGATTTGACAAAGAACGAACCGGTTGGTTTTATGACATCAGATGTAACGGTACAACCGGGATATACAAATTCTACGGGCAAAGGAAATCCTTTTTGGCAGCGTTTTTATGACCTTAGTGGTGGACAGGTTTCAAGTTTTGGCGATTTTTGGGCTCCAAGTGATTTCGCAGTTAAGTTTTATGCAACAAATAATGATCCAAGGATAGACAGAGAATATTCTCCTGTTAAAAATACTACTAACACATTTGTGGGTAGTTTATTAGGGGCGCCGAATGGTAACCCCACCAACGGTAATTACTCATTGTTTGGACCTGGTGTGCTTTCAGGGCCTTCCACACCCGCAGTTCTCATGTTAGCTTCTGAAAGTGATTTTTTACAAGCAGAAGCAGTTGTGTTAGGTTACCTTCCCGGAGACGCTGAAGTGCTGTATCAGGAAGGTATTATTGAATCATTCCGTTATTTGGGAGTTGAAGGCTTTGGTACTGCTGCATTGGATTATTTTAATCAAACAGATAAGCCCGAAGTTTATTTTCTTGGCGCTACAAGTGTGTTGGATAAACAAACAATCATCCTTCGTCAAAAATGGGCAGCATTAAATAGTATTAATAGTTTTGAAGCTTATGCCGATTACAGGAGATTTGATTACCTGCACACAGGTAACCCTCCATACGCAGGCCCATTGGGCAATACACCTTTGAGTGTTTCTCCGTATATTGATATAGCTAAAATACCATTGCGTTATAAATACCCAACAAGTGAATATTCTAAAAATCCGGATAACGTAGGTGCAGAAGGTTCTATCGACCACCAGGCTAAAAAAATATGGTGGATGAAGTAGAAATTATAATTTCAATTTTAAAAAAAATAACATGACAATAAAATTAAATAAATGGGTGGGATTTGCGGCAAGTACAATTTTACTTTTTGCCAGTTTGAGTTCCTGCGTTAAAAACCG
>JAYVZR010000342.1:0-3941 GCA_043783135.1 Ferruginibacter sp.
CAGTTTAACATTATAGGTACCAACAGAAGCATAGGTATGTTGAACTTTGTTAAGGCCTGCCCTTACCGGGGGGCTGCCATCTCCAAAATCCCATAAAAAACTTGTAGCTGTAAAACTAGGCAAAACTGCGGTAGTAGTATTTGTAAAATTGTAAGACAGATTGGTACAAGGCGGGATTTTTGTAGCAAAAAAACCGGGAATTACCTGGTTATTACCCACTTTTACAGTTATGTAGGCCGTATCAGCACCATTACAGGTACTTGAATCAATTGCAATTTCCATTACTGTGTAAACACCCACCTGTGTGTAAATATGCGTTGCAAAATTATTGGGAGCATAAGTAGTATCATTTTTGGTACTGAAAGGATCACCATAATCCCAAATATATTGCTTGCCCTTTGCAAGGGTATCTACAAATTTTATCGCTAATGGTACACACCCTATTGTATCGATAACGCCATTAATAGTGGCTGTTACGCTGGCAATAACACCACCAAAATTCATTTCAATTTTAACAGCTGCTTCATTACAATTGTTTCCTCCATTTACTGTAGCCCAAACGCCGGGCGTAGTGGGGAAAAAACCAGGTGTTCTTGGACTGCTGCAATTAGCGCAGATAGCAGTATAGATAACACCTTGTGCATCGAACCTGCTGGTACCACCATCTACATGGTCATCAAACCCGCCATTTTGTCCAAAGAAGCTACCAAATAATTGACTTGTTGCGTCCCTTTGGAGCACAAAAAAGTAAAAATCACCCCCGTCTGTAGTTTTTTTAAGCGCATTGGCAGTAACGGGCAATCCGAATGTACCTGCGCAAGGGAAACCAAGCTCATTATTAAAATTTCCGCCCCATCCCGATACATATACATTTTGGCACCGGTCAACCAAAAATGCAACAGGCGAAATATTAGGAATAAGAGAACCGGAACCAAATACTGTAGAATAAACAAAGCCTGATAAATCTGGTTTTAACTTAGAAATAAATTGCCTACCGTTTGCATTACTATAGGCAGCATTTTTAACCGGCCAGTTGCCGGTAGTGGCACCCATTATATAAGGAAAACCAAATTTGTCAATTTGTACACCATACACCATATCATTACCTTCAGTGCCTGCAAAAATAGTTTTAATAACAGCAGACCCATCTGCTTTAATTTCTGTAACAAAACCATCCGTTTCACCACCCTGGTAATTGGCGCTTATCCCTGCTTCGGGGGTACCGCCTGAAGTGCCAGGCAGCGTTCGACTCGTTGTTGCTCCGGCTACATATAAATTATTTAAAACCGGGTTATACGTTGCAACAAAACATGCATCAGTACCTTTCCCTCCAAAATAAGTGCTAAAGATCCATGCTGTAAGGTTTGGCGTAAATTTTAATATTACACCATCCTGCCGGCCTCCACCATAAGTATTTTGAAAAACTCCGGCTGTTACAGGAAAATCACTTGACTGCGTACAGGAGGCAAGATAAATATTATTTGCACCATCCAGTATTACTTCACTTCTGGCATCATCACCGTAGTTCCTTCTTGTTTCAAAAGCACCATCTTTTATACTGTCAGGAGTGGCGTATTTTGGCTTTATATTAACACCATCATTTTTGGCACCCCCGATTTTTATAGAGCCTACCATTGCAGTACCAGAGGCATTAAATTTTGTAACAACTATATCATATCCCCCCAGTGTACCAATAGTACTTGTAACAGGGTAATCGGTCGAGTTAGTTCGGCCCGCAACAATAAGGTTACCTTTATTGTCACAAATCATACTATGTGGTTGTTCGTTACCAGAACCGCCAAGATAGGTAGCATATAACCTGTTAACACCATTGGCAGATAATTTTATGATTGCAATATCATACCCTTCAATAGAACCCTCGTTGGAACCGCCATTATATGTTACATCAAATGCGCCGGGTGATACGGGATATCCTGAACCAAAAGCAATTCCACCGGCAAAAAAGCTGCCATCAGGCCCAGGTGTTGCGGTGTAGCCCCAGTTATCTGTTGTACTTCCGGTAAAAGAACTAAAAATCAGTGTTGGGTCAATAATAACTGTGGCATCGGGAGAATAATCTTTTACCTTGAATGTTACTACATTATTTTTTACCACATACTTACAATCAACTGTTGTTCTGCCTGTTTTTTCTACCTGGTAAGTATAAGGATATAATTCTTTTAATTCCCCAACGGAAGTACCAATAATAAGTTCCTTATTTTTTATTTCCAGCTTATCTGCCCCTTCAAACTTTAAAGCGATATCACTGATTTTACCACCAGGATGTACTATTAAATCATACTTTAAAGTTCCCATATCGGTATAATACCTTACATCAATATTTGGATATACATTTTTATAAGTAACTCCCTGGTAAATTTTACAATTGCTTTTCCATTTTGATTTATCATTGCCGATATAATAATTATTATAAGTATCTAGGGCCTTATCAGGCATTACTTCTGCTGCCTTTGAACCACCTGAAAAGCTTACCCGGTAAGCATGGGAATGGATGGTATAATTAATATTTGAAGTACCGGGTAAATTACTGTTGCCAACTTTTGCTGTACTGGTATTTAATTTTACACTATCAATCTTATGATTGCCATGAATATAATCGGTGTATTTTTTAAAATCACCGGCATTGTGCAATAATACAGTAAAACCATTTTTTTGGAGAAAAAAAGCACCACTGGAAATTTCACTTTTAAAATCAACCCTGTTATCCCACTGACCCTTATTTTCAATAAATTGTAATTGACCATAGGATGTATTGCCTATTAGTATAAATGATAATGCCAGGGATAAGTAAACCGCTATTTTTTTAATAAAATTCAAGAGAGGTATTTTTTACAAATTACTTAAATTTAGCCGTAAAGCTACCGGATTGTAACTTTAAAGATTGTTAATTATTATTTACGATATTTTGCTCCATACTATTTTACCTTTTTGAATCTGAAGAAAGGTTTTTACAGGTAAATTTTCGGCCAATAATAAATCAGGGTCGGTATCTATTATATGAGAAGCGGCATTTTTTGCCGCTTCCAGCATTATTCTGTCATTGACTATATTCGCCAGCCTGAAGTTTAATAAGCCGCTTTGTTTTGTTCCTTCAATATCCCCGGGACCACGTATTTCAAGATCTTTTTCTGCTACTTTAAAGCCATCATTGGTAGCACATAATATTTTTAATCTTTCCCTTGCATCATTTGATATTTTATTACCAGTCAGCAATATACAAAAGCTTTTTTCACTGCCACGCCCTACCCTTCCTCTTAACTGGTGTAATTGGGACAATCCAAATTTTTCTGCGCTTTCAATAACCATAACAGAGGCATTGGGTACATTTACACCCACTTCAATTACAGTGGTACTCACCATAATTTGTGTATCGCCATTTACAAACCTTTGCATATTGGTATCTTTTTGTATGGCAGGCTGCCTGCCATGTACCATGCTAATCCAATACTTAGGTTCCGGAAAAAAAGATTTCACTTCTTCAAACCCCTTCATCAGGTTCTCGTAATCCATTTTGGCTGATTCTTCAATCAATGGATAAACGATATATACCTGCCGCCCTTTTTTTATTTCGAATTTGATAAAATCCATTACCATTGGACGTTTACTTTCAAAACGATGCACCGTGTCTATTGGTTGCCTTCCTGGCGGCAGTTCGTCAATTACACTGTAATCAAGATCGCCATAAGCTGTTAGCGCCAGCGTTCTTGGGATAGGCGTTGCCGTCATAACCAAAATATGTGGGGGCAATGTATTCTTTTTCCATAAGCTTGCTCTTTGTGCTACCCCAAATTTATGTTGCTCGTCTATAACTGCAAAACCAAGATTTTTAAATTGTACTTTTTCTTCAATTACTGCATGTGTACCTATTAATATAGTGAGTGATCCGTCTTCGCAGGCTTTTAAAATCTCTTTGCGTTGTT
>JAYVZR010000343.1:0-3939 GCA_043783135.1 Ferruginibacter sp.
CTAATTGCAATAATTCAACGTGCTCTTCATTTTTACCTGTGCAAAGTATTAATCCAATAGGCGTATTTTACGGGTCTATAAAAACCAAATCAGGATTGATCTTCTGTTCATTTTTCAATAACTCTAAATCGTTTTGTATGGTTTGTTCAGGTAATTTGCTAATGGCAATGTGCTCGTACAGCATTGAGTTAATTCTATCCCTTAATGTTCTTACGCTCCACTTATCCATTTTACACATTTCTATGTAAAAGTCTCTTTTTAGAGAATCCTCCATAAAGAAAATCATCCTAAGATGCGACCAGCTCAATTGTCTACACAGTGTGTATACAATTGAGTTATCTTGAAAAGTATCCACAAAGCGGAGACAATACCGAAATTGCTTCTCACTCCAGCCACTGCCAAATTCTTCCCGTAATTGTCGTGCCAGTGATACGACAATCTGTTTACCATATTCTGCCCTTTCGTTTTGCAGGACTGTTTTGTTTATTCTATTCCCAATATTCCAATACAACATACTCATTTCGGCATTTACCGTAACAGCAACATTATTTTTACTTTGCTCTATCAGTTGCTTTATTTCTGAGAATAAAGCTGTTGGTTTTAAATTATTTTCCATAAGCTGACTGCTTGTTTTGTTTATAAAAAAATTCCACTCGTTAACAATCGGCTTATTTTTTCAATTTTATATCTATGTTGTTTTTATTTTAAGTAAGCCTTTGAAGATTTACATATAAGCATATAAATCGAAAAAAATTGGCTTTCAGTGTATAATGGAACTACAAAAATTTACCAGTAAAACTTTCTTTACATTTTTTTAAATAAACCGGTTTACCTGCAAAAACAAGGTTACCACCTGCATCACCTGCTTCCGGGCCAAGATCAATAACCCAGCCTGCTGATTTTATTACATCAGTATTGTGTTCAATAACTATAATGGTATGCCCCTGTTCTATCAGTGCATTAAAAGAGGTAAGCAGTTTTTTAATGTCATGAAAATGCAATCCTGTAGTGGGTTCGTCAAAAATAAAAAGTATATTACCCTGCGATTTGCCTTTACCTAAAAAAGAAGCCAGTTTAACACGCTGTGCTTCGCCACCTGAAAGAGTATTGCTGCTCTGCCCCAATTTTACATATCCCAACCCAACATCACTTAATGGCTGTATTTTTTTTGCTACATCAGTAGCCCCCTCCTGGCCTCCCCCGGAGGAGGAAAAAAACTGAATCGCATCATCTACACTCATCTCCAGTACATCGTAAATATTTTTTCCTTTAAACATTACTTCCAGCACTTCTTCTTTAAACCGTTTACCTCCACACACTTCACAGGTTAAATGAACATCGGCTAAAAATTGCATTTCAACAATTTGTTCCCCTTCGCCTTTGCAGGCATCACACCTTCCTCCATCTACATTAAAAGAAAAATGTTTTGGCAAAAATCCCCTCATTTTACTAAGTGGCTGCTTGCTGTACAATTCCCTTATTTCATCGTATGCTTTGATGTAGGTAACCGGGTTACTGCGGGATGATTTACCAATAGGGTTTTGATCTACCATTTCTATTTGTGAAATGGAATCTATATTGCCTGTAATATTTTTATGTATGCCTGCCTTTTCTACTCCTTCGCCTTTAATTTTTTGCAGAGCAGGATATAATATCTGTTTTACCAAAGTTGTTTTGCCGCTGCCGCTAACACCGCACACTACACAAAACACATTCAATGGAAATTGTACATTGATGTTTTTAAGGTTGTTTTGCCTGGCACCTTCTATTGTAATGCTTTGATTCCATTTGCGTAAATTTTTTGGTGTTTCAATTGTCAATTCGCCTTTAAGGTATTTTCCTGTAAGACTGTTTTTATCGGCAATTAATTCTTTATAATTACCTGCAGCAACTACTTCTCCGCCCAAGTGGCTTGCCAACGGCCCCATATCAATGATGTAATCTGCTTCACGCATTATCATCTCATCATGCTCCACCACCACTACTGTATTTCCCAAATCACGTAATTCTTTTAAAACCCTTATCAGCCTTTCTGTATCCCTGCTATGTAAGCCAATAGATGGCTCATCTAAAATATATAAGGAGCTGGTAAGATTACTTCCCAAACTTCTTGTAAGTTGTATGCGTTGACTTTCGCCACCACTTAAAGAATTAGCCAGGCGGTTTAAAGTAAGGTAACCAAGACCAACATCTGTTAATGTTTTAATACGATGATGAATTTCGATTAAAATTCTTTTGGCAATTTTTTGATCGTATTCGCCAAGCTTTAATTTATCAAACCAAACCTGTAAATCCTTAACCGGTAATTCGCATAGTTCCCCAATATGTTTATCAGCAACTTTTACATACAATGCTTCCTTACGCAGGCGATAACCTTTACAATCGGGGCACAATGTTTTACCCCGGTAACGGCTTAATAAAACGCGGTACTGAACCTTATATAAATTTTGTTCTACTTCTTTAAAAAAATCATCGATACCATTTGCGTAATTATTACCCTGCCATAAAAGCCGGTATTGTTCTTTTGTAAGATCAATGATAGGTGTATGAATAGGGAAATTAAAATTCTTTGCCGCTCTTATAAACTGCTCTTTCCACAATCCTAATTTTTCACCCTTCCATGGCGCTACTGCGCCTTCGTATACACTTAACTGTTTGTCGGGTATTACAAGGTCGGGATCGATACCCAACACCAGCGAAAATCCTTCGCAGGTGGGGCATGCGCCAAAGGGGTTATTAAAAGAAAATAAATTAGGGACTGGTTCTTCAAACTGAATACCGTCAAGCTCAAACTTATTACTAAAATGCAATAATTTTTTACCATTTACTTCCAGTATCAATGCACCTTCACCTTCATAAAAAGCGATGCCCACAGAATCGCTGATACGATGCTTATCATCTTCATCAAATTGTTTTACAACAAGCCTGTCAATAAGCAGGTAAGTATCCGGTGAAAGTTTAAAAGCTTTATTTTCGAGGATGTCTTCAATACGTTGAGGTTCCAAAGCACCTGTAGCATTTGGTGATGCTATCCTTGAAAACCCTTTCTGTAATAAAATATTCAGTTCTTCTTTTATATCTCTTTTAGCGTGCAGTTTAAAAGGAACCAAAACCAATACCCTGTCTCCTTCTTTTAATTGTTCAATAGCTTTTACCACATCCGACACATCATCTTTTTTTACTTCTTTTCCGCTAACCGGCGAAATGGTTTTACCGGTTCTTGCAAATAACAGGCGCAGGTAATCATAAATTTCCGTCATGCTTCCTACTGTGCTTCTTGGCGTTCGGGAAATAACTTTTTGTTCAATGGCAATTGCAGGGCACAATCCTTTTATATAATCCACATCGGGTTTGTTCATGCGTTGCATAAACTGGCGGGCATAAGCGCTCAGGCTTTCTGCATACCTGCGTTGGCCTTCTGCAAATAAAGTATCGATGGTTAAAGAAGATTTACCTGAACCCGAAACACCTGTAACTACTACCAGCTTATTACGCGGTATTGTTACAGTTACATCTTTAAGGTTATGAACTCTTGCACCTTTTATTAATATCCCATCATTATTTATTGAGGGTATATTTTCCTTTTTTTTGGGTATCGCTTTTGTTGCCATTTTATTGTTTGCAAAAATAGTGTGTTCTGTTTTGCGATGTAATAATTATGTGAAAGTCTTCTTAAAATCCGTACTTTTTTTATTAACTGTTGTTAAATGGTTTATTTTTAAAAAAGATCGGGCCAAAAAAAACTTTAAGAAAAATTTGGCGTTTTAAAAATTTTACCTATTTTCACAGTCCAATATCCAGTAAAGTGAAAAGCCACGAACGCCTATCTATTAGACTTCTACGCTCAATTCTCTCTTATTGGTTTCCAAACAAAAGTCCTAAACCAACAAAAACTGTAGAAGTTATGAAATGCCTAACCAATTTAACCGACCAGCAGTT
>JAYVZR010000344.1:0-10446 GCA_043783135.1 Ferruginibacter sp.
GTGGGTATCGGGTCATCTGTTTTTCACCCGGAGAGCAGCCGCATGGCCTTTTTAGCTTCGGGTGGAAAGCGAGGGTTGGCACAATCTATTTTTCAATTGGGTGGCAACGCCGGTAGCGCTGCTGGCCCATTGCTGGTAGCATTATTAGTTATCCCTTTTGGCCTCGGACATATCATTTGGTTTACGTTGGTAGCAATACTGGGAATATTTATTTTGCTTAAAATGGCTGGCTGGTACAAAGTGCAAATAGCGTTGAGGGCAGCCGGTAAAGCAAGTCACCTGGTGGAAGATTACAATCATTTGCCAAAGAAAAAGATAATCAGTTCGGTAATTGTTTTATTACTGCTGATATTTTCAAAATATTTTTACCTGGTATCAATCACCAATTATTTTACTTTTTATTTGATAGAACGTTTTCATCTTTCTATACAGCAATCGCAATTATACCTCTTTGCATTTTTAGCTTCAGTAGCAGCAGGCACATTGATGGGTGGGCCGTTGGGCGACCGTTTTGGGCGTAAATATGTTATCTGGTTTTCTATATTGGGCGCTGCACCTTTTACATTGCTGTTACCACATGCCAACCTTTTATGGGCCGGGGTACTTTCTGTAATTATAGGAGTAATAATAGCTTCTGCTTTTTCGGCAATATTAGTATATGCACAGGAACTGATACCCGGTAAAGTAGGTATGGTAAGCGGTTTGTTTTTTGGTTTTGCATTCGGAATAGCAGGCATTGGTTCAGCCTTACTGGGCAGGCTGGCAGATCATTCCGGTATTGTGTATGTATTTCATATCTGTGCATTTTTACCATTACTGGGTATCATTACAGGGTTATTACCCAACCTGAAGAAAAAAGGATAGCACTGCTATAATCGATTTACTACCAATTTTTATGTAATGATAAATATGGCTTTATAGTAATGGTAATTGTGGAAATGCGTGGTAAAATGATAGCTTGTAAAAAATAATTTCTCATCTTTAAAATATAGTGTATTGTAGTTCGTCAACCATATATACATGGAAGATGTGCTGACTATACCAACTGCAATGAGTGCCGAGCATAATAAAAATATTACCCATATTATTAAAAGTATGAGCAGGCGCCTGCTTGGCTTTATTAAAAAAAGGGTGTCCAGTCCGGAAGATGCAGAAGATATACTGCAGGAAGTATTTTACCAGTATGCTGGCAATGCAGCAACTATTAACCAGGCAACAAGTTGGCTGTTTACAGTAGCCAATAATAAAATAACAGATAGTTACCGTAAAAAGAAGCTGCCGTTGGCAGATGATATTTTTGCATCATCAACAATAGGTGAAGATAGTTTTGACTGGAAAGAAATTTTATTGCAATCGGATACAAACCCCGAAACTGAATACATACGCAATATTTTTTGGGAAGAATTACAAATGGCGCTGGATGAATTGCCGGCAGAGCAGCGGGAGGTATTTATAGAACATGAAATGAATGGTATTGCCTTTAAAGATATAGAAGCCAAAACGGGTGTAAGTGTGGCCACACTTATTAGCCGGAAACGCTATGCTGTTTTACATTTAAGAGAGCGACTGCAAATTTTAAGAGATGAGTTATTAAATTATTAAACATTATCGTGAGCACAAAAAAATAAGTAAGTGCATTTGCGGTAAGCAAAAATATATACAATGAAAAAATTTTGGATAAAAAAAGGGCTGATGTTTGTTACATTATTTATAGTTATTACCCTTGTGGTGGGCCTGGTGGTAATGGGACTGTGGAACGCCATATTGCCTGCAGTATTAGGTATTAAAGCTATTACGTTTATACAGGCCCTGGGTATTTTATTATTAAGTAAAATATTATTTGGAGGTTTTAAAGGTGGTAGAAATAGTAATCACAATTGGAGAATGAAAATGCAGCAATGGAAAATGAGCCAGGAAAAAATAAGCAATATCACCCCGGAAGAAAAGGAGAAATTTAAAGCTGAATGGAAAAACCGTTGCGGCCACAGATGGAAAATGCGTGAGCAGGATACAGCAACCAATGTGCCGGAATAAATTGCAATATGCTGTGGTAAACAATCCTTTTACTGCAATTGTTATATAAATCAATTGCCGTATCATTTACTTAAAAAATTTTTTATGCAGATACTTGTATTTAAAACCAATCTTACAGATGGTAACCATGTTGATGCAATTGGAAGCAGTTTAAATATACATCCCGCTATTTATAAATGGAATGTAGACCTGAAAGATTGTGATAATATTTTAAGGATTGTAGCCAATAATATAGCACCCAAAGAAGTAGAGCAAATGTTAGTGGGCGCTGGATATTACTGTGAAGAATTATAGAATAAGGTGTTGGTATTTGCCCATTTAAACTGGCAGTTAGAAACATTCTACCTGCCAGTTTCTTTGCCAGTTGGCATGTGCAGCTAATTTAATAATACCTTCTTTTTCGGTCAACTGCTGATTGTGACCTACACTATCTGCAATACCGCACCAGGGTTCCAGACAAACAAAGTTTGCATCCCGATATGCCCAAATGCCGAAGAATGGAAAATCGTTAAAATTAAAATGCATCCCATGCTGGTGTTTGGTACTGCCGATGGTAATACTACCGGTTTGCATATTTTTCAATACAATGGCATCTTCGTAAAATAATTGATGCGACAACCAAAGCTTACCATTATGTGTGGGTAATTCTTCTGCATGATTGGCCATTAATCCATCCAGTATTTTCCAGCGGGATAGTTTTTCTGTTTTATTAAACTGCAAATAATAATCTGTATACACGGTATCCTTTACCATTGGCACTGCAAAAGCCGGATGTGCTCCTACAGAAAACAATAATTCATCATAACCTGTGTTGCTTACTTCGTAAGTACAGGTAATTGAATTATTCAATAATTTATAACGAAGCTTAAGTGAAAATGCAAAAGGATAAACAGCCAGGGTATCTGCATCCTGTGTAAGTGTAAATATTGCTTCTGAAGTACTCACCTGGTCTTTTAAAAAAATACGTTCTCTTGCAAAGCCGTGACGGGGAAGTTGATAGGCTTTATCTTTATAAAAATAAGTATCGTCTTTTAAAGTACCTATAATGGGAAATAACACAGGGCTATGTTTGCCCCAATAGGCTGCATCGCCGCTCCACATATATTCAATCCCCGTTTCTTTATTTATAAGGCTTTGTAATTCGGCGCCTTTTGGAGAAATAACTGCCCGTAATTTTTCGTTTTCGATGGTGATCATATATAAATTATGTTTTGTTTTTTAAATTAATGAGTGAATTGCAAATTGCGGTAGTAACAAGAGGTTGGTGTGGGTAACCATCACGGATAGTAACCTGCATACTGTGTCCTGTTACTTTGGGTATCTTTAAGGAAGCGTAGATATGGCTGGCACTTTTGTAAGGTTGGCTTTTGTGTATCAGCTTTATATGCCTTGCAAATGTGCCTGACTTGGTGCGTCGGCTAATTTAGCAGTATCTTTTCTATTTCCTCACTTGCTGTCTTCAATGCTTCTTTTGTGTTGTCTTTTAGTTGCTGTGCTTGTTGTCGTATGTGTGTTATGTGATTTGTTATTTCTTTTTGTTTGTTAAGCGGTGGAACTGGTATTTGCAGACTTTGATATTCTTCTGCGTTAATATTGGGCTGCCCAGTTGTTCGTTGAATTGCTTTGACCCACATTTTGTAAACTGAAGATTGTGTAAACTCAAATAAGTATTCAGGTAGAACTTTCAGCAAATCAATTTTAAAACGAATCATATAACCTGCAAAAAAACATTTATATCCTGTTTCTTTATGCAAATATGATTTCCCAACTGTATTACCACTTCTAGCGATTAATACATCATCATTATTAAGATAATATTTTTCTTCAATTACATTTGAGGTTTTTCCTAATTCGTTAGATAAATCTCCGATGGCATTAATGTCTGTAATTCTGATATATCGGGGCTGAATTAAACTCAAACGTTCAATTCCTATCTCATTTGCCCCATATTGTGGATTTTCAACTAACAGTTTTTTTAGACGTATATCAGGATATTTAGATTTACTGATATTTTGCAAGTATAAAAACCAAAGAGGGTCAAACCTATCTCCACTAATTTCGGCCATATTTATTTTAAACATTCTATTCTTCAATGAATTCTCCGGCGGTGTAAGTAATTTAATTCCCAATTCCTTCAATAAATAATCATCAATACTTGAAAGTAGTTTTTCGGCTTCTGCTTCGCTTTTTTGTTTTTGCTCAATTACTTTAACAGTAATTTCTAAAATTTTTTTGTCTTCAATAATTGGAATAGAAAGCAATGCAGGATAATCTAATGCTGGTCTTGTTCCACCTGCACTTCTGCGACTTGCTAATTTTTCGCCAATGTCAGAATTTAAAAATGCTGCAAGTGTTTCGCTAATTTCTTTGCTTCCTGTTTTTATTACACAAACGTGCTGATTAATATTCCCCTCAAAGTTTTCGGGTGCTACAGATGCAACTGCCATTCGTCCAACGCCTGTAATTTTTACTAACAAATCTCCTGCTGAAACCTGGCTGCGTTTCAACATTCCGTTATGTGTTTCGTGGTTAATGTATTTGCAGTCTTCAAATTCTAAAACGCCTGTTGGCGAAAGGTTTTGCACTCTTAAAAATGGTACGCCGTTTTCTTTTTCTGCATAATACAATTCGCTTTCGGTTGTCTTTGGTGTCGCTCCACTTGATACACTTAAAACATAATCCCTTAATTTCTTTGGCTTCTTAGCTAACACTTTTTTTTCAAGTTCCAAAAGTTCGGGAATATAAAAAAATGGGTCAAAGCGTTTTTCCAATTCGCTTTTTTGCAAAATGAAAACCCGGTTCGATTTTAATTTGGGTGAAATAGAATAACTGCTCATTACTTTTTAGGCTTCTTAGGGTTAAGTTTTTTTGCAGTTGTTTCTATTTGCTTTACAAAATGTTTTTCTGCTTCGGACAGTTCGTTTTTTGTTTGCTCTTTGTATTTTTCATATTCCACATTTGCCTTTTTTAGTGCTTGCTGGTGGCTTACCGTTCCTGCATTTTGTAAAATATTATTGCCTGTCATTCTTACAAAATCATCTAAGCGTTCAATCCAATCTTTCATATACATTGGCTTTCGGTTGAGTGCTTGTAATTCTGCCAACTCTAAGTAAGCTGTTACCATTCTATTCAGCACATTCAGTTCATCTTCATTCAAATAGTTTTTAGCTATTTCAGTTTCCTGCTTTGTAGGTTTGCTTCCTTTAATATGTGTTAAACCGAGATTTGGTTTTTTTGCATCAATACGCTGGTAAATAATTTCGGCTGCTGTATGTCCATGTGCTGCCCAGTGTATTTTGTTTTGCACCGTTTGAAAAAACTGGATAGACATTTCCAGCTTTGGGTCGTAATCAATACTGGTGGCATAAATATCAAGCACCTTTCTCCAAAATACTTTTTCAGACGAACGTATATCACGGATACGAGCCAATAATTCTTCAAAATAATTACCGCCGCCTGCTTGTTTCAGCAAATCATCATTCATTGTAAATCCTTTTACAATGTATTCTCTTAACCGGGCAGTAGCCCATTGGCGAAATTTTGTTCCTTGCTGACTTTTTACACGGTAGCCAACCGAAATAATTACATCAAGATTGTAGAAATTGGTGGGCTTGGTAGAAAAATCGGAATTTCCGATTTTTCTCATAGAAAGCTCATTATCAAGTTCGTTTTCCTCATAAATGTTCAAAATGTGTTCATTAATGGTAGAACGTGATTTTTGAAACAGTTCTGCCATTTGGTCAATGGTTAGCCAAACGGTTTCATCCTCTAAACGGGTTTCAATATTTGTATTTCCGTCTTCGGTTTGATATATAATGATGTTGGTATTTTCCATTATTACTTTTCGGTCTTATTAATGTGAGCAATAAACTTTGCCAATTCAATTCCTATTTCGGTTAGTTCATTATTGTTGGTGTTACGCCCTGTTGCGTCATAGCCAATATCTTCGGCAATTGCCATAAAAATAGGATAGTCGTCTAAAGCAGTTTGTTTGGCTAAAAAGTATTTTTCAGTTAGTTCTTCTTTAAACAAATTCACTTTGTCGGTAAAGGCAGATTGAATTGCAGATTTATCGGCTTGTATTATTTCTGTTATTTCTTTTTTGTTCGCTTTTGGATTTTTCTTTTTTGCCTCGTCCTCTAAAGTTTTAATAGCAGCCATTTTTTCTTTCTCCCACATTTCAACTGTAGCAATAAATTTGCTGTCAGCTTTTACCTGTTCTTTTAGCTTTTCTTTTTTGTTGCTTATTGTTTCTGTCTGTTTGTCTTTGTGCTTGCGTAAAAACAATACTGAACTTTTTACACCTGCCCCTGTTGCACTAAAGGCAGTTTGAGGCATAGACACAACGGCAACAATGCGGTACATTTCTTCAATGTTATCTCTAACATATTGCAAACTGCTGTTGGTGAGAATACCATCAGGAATTACCACTGCCAAATAACCTTGTTCGGTTAAAAACTTATGGCATTGCTCCATAAACAAAACTTCGGTGCTTTGGCTGTCTCTCAAAGCGGCTTTCCCGTTTGCAGTTGTATTTAGCCAATCCACTTCTTTAATGGCTAAATTATATTGGTTCATGTAAGCCTTTTCGGTTTGCTTTATGCTGCTGCCAAAAGGAGGATTGGTAATAATAAAATCAAACGTGCCATAAATAAATTGTTTGTTGCCCGATTTGACTTGCATGTCCACATCACTCAAAAGCCCGTCAGATGCAATTACATTTGTATGTCCGTCATCGTGAATAATCATATTCATTTTGGCGGTTCTTGCAATCTGATTATTTATTTCAATGCCAAATAAATTCTTTTCGGCAAAGTTGTGCCAATGTTCTTTGTGCTGAACTGGCTCTTGTTTGATGTTATAAAAATGGTCGGCTTGTTCTCTTACTTTGTCTAAGGCGTGTAATAAAAAACCACCACTACCGCAACTGGTGTCCAATACTCTTGATTTGTGGGTAATGGGTAAGCAATCAACAATAAATTTTACAATTGGCCTGGGTGTAAAATATTGTCCAAAGTCGCCACGGAAGAAACTGCCCATAAAAGTTTCAAAGGCTTTGCCCTTGCTGTCAAGGTCAGTTTTATTTAGATTTATTCTTTGGAAATACTTTACAATTGTTAGCGTTTCGTTTGCTGTAAGTTTAATGCCATCTGTAAAAACTTCTGGTGCTTCCTTTTCTCCAACTGCATATATTTTTTTTACTCGGTCTAATAAATCTTCGGGCTTTTCATCTCTAAAAAGTTGGAAGTCGTAAGGTTGACCAATTTTTCTTGGATGCTTTTCATCCCAGATTTTGCAGAATATTAATTTATCTAATTCGTCAAATGCTTCACTTGGGTTTCTTTGTCCGCCACCCCAAAGTGCCTGGTGTGCCTGAATGAAAATTTTAGTTAATTCATTTTCACTCACTACTTCAAGGTCAAAGAATTTCTGTTTTGCATTGAGGTCAGGCTCAGAAGCTAAATTGCTTATTTCAGCTTCACCTTCTGATTGTAAAAAACCGCCTTTTACATATTTGTATGGTGCAAGTTTGTTTACGCCAAATTGTGGAATGTCGGGAATAGAAATTCTGCTTCTTGGTTTCTCTTTCGGTACTTCGTAATATTCGTTTATTATTTTTGATGTTGTCCAAACGTATTTGCCACCTTCTGCCACACAATAACTGTAAGCCTGGTCAACTGCTATTTTAAATTGCTGGTCGGTTATTTCTTCTTTTTTGCACTCTACTAAAATGTAGGTTTCTTCACATTCATCGTCTGCATAAACAATAATGTCTGCTTCCTTGGTTTCAGAACCCATTTGCACCGAAACAAATTGTTTAATACGGTTCACTGGATAGCCGTAATTGAGTACAAGTGATAAAAAAGTTTCGGCTTGTACTTTCTCTTCTGGGTTGTTGTAACTCTTTTTTTTATTTTGATGAATGTAAGTGATGAAGTTTTTCTCTTCATCAAATTTAATTAAGCCTTTTTCTATGCCAGTATCTATTAAAACCATGCTGTTTTGGTCTTGTAATTTATAAGGTCGCTAAGTTAAGTTTTATAACGTTGTTTGTTGCAATTGTTACTCCCAAATTACCAACTGTCAGCTTGTGGATTGGTGGGTGGGCAGTTCGGTGATATTTTTAGCTCTTTTGCAAGGTTGGCTTTGTGTCAGGATTTTGTGTTCGTTACAATGTGTGACAATTCAGAATGAGCCAATAAGAAGTATTATAAAATTAAAAAACAAAACATTCATTACATATTTCTTCTGTATTGTCCCCCTACTGCGTAGAGCGCATTTGTAATTTGACCAAGGGAACAATATTTTACTGTTTCCATCAATTCAGCAAATAAATTACCATTGTCAATGGCTACCTGTTGCAAACGTTTTAGCATCACCCCGGATTTATCTTTATGCCTTTGTTGAAATTCAGTTACTGTTTTTATTTGAAATTCTTTTTCTTTATTAGTGCTGCGTATTACTTCTGTTGGTAAAATAGTTGGGCTGCCATTTTTATTTAAAAAAGTATTAACCCCTACAATAGGATATTCACCGGTATGCTTTAAAGTTTCGTAATACAAACTTTCTTCCTGAATTTTATTTCGTTGGTACATGCGTTCCATGGCACCCAATACACCACCTCTTTCCGTTAAGCGTTCAAACTCTTCCATCACAGCAGCTTCTACCAGGCCGGTTAATTCTTCTATTAAAAAAGCACCTTGATTAGGGTTTTCATTTTTTGCAGTACCGAGTTCACGGTTAATAATTAATTGTATGGCCATTGCCCTGCGTACACTTTCTTCAGTAGGTGTTGTTATCGCTTCATCGTAAGCGTTAGTGTGCAGTGAATTGCAGTTATCATAAATTGCATACAGTGCCTGCAGGGTGGTTCGTATATCATTAAAATCAATTTCTTGTGCATGTAGCGATCGGCCAGATGTTTGTATATGGTATTTTAATTTTTGTGACCGGCTGTTGGCTTTATATTTATGCTTCATTGCCTTGGCCCATATTTTTCTTGCCACTCTTCCAATCACACTATATTCAGGGTCCATGCCATTACTAAAAAAGAAAGACAGGTTGGGAGCAAAGTCATCAATATGCATTCCCCTGCTTAAATAATATTCTATGTAGGTAAATCCATTGGCCAGGGTAAAAGCCAATTGTGTAATAGGATTAGCGCCTGCTTCTGCAATATGATATCCGCTAATGCTGACACTGTAAAAATTCTGTACTTTATTATCAATAAAATACTCCTGCACATCACCCATTAATTTTAAGGCAAACTCGGTAGAAAAAATACAGGTATTCTGTGCCTGGTCTTCTTTTAAAATATCTGCCTGTACGGTTCCTCTTACGGCTGCCAGTGCCTTTGCTTTTATATGCTCATAGACATCGGCAGGTAAAACATCAGAGCCGCTTAATCCCAATAAACGTAAACCAAGGCCATCATTTCCTTCTGGCAATGCCCCATGCATATCACCTTTTAACGGAACAATGGCAACACCATCAACGCCCACATATTTTGGCAAACTGTCACTATTATATTGGGATTCTATTTTTTTGTTTACAGCTTCCCTTAAATTATTTCCTATAATATATTTTTCACATTGCTGATCAATGGCGGCGTTCATAAAAAATGCCAACAGCATGGGTGCAGGCCCATTGATTGTCATACTTACAGATGTTTTAGCATCACACAAATCAAAACCGCTATACAATTTTTTCGCATCATCCACTGTTGCAATACTTACACCACTATTACCTACTTTACCATAAATATCGGGCCTTGGAGCAGGGTCTTCGCCATATAAGGTTACGCTATCAAATGCAGTACTAAGCCGCTTTGCAGGCTGGCCAAGGCTTACATAATGAAAACGGCGGTTGGTTCTTTCAGGGCCGCCTTCACCGGCAAACATTCTTGTCGGGTCTTCGCCTTCTCTTTTTAATGGAAATACACCTGCAGTAAATGGAAATTCTCCCGGAACATTTTCCTGCAATTGCCATTTTAAAATATCACCCCAATCACTGTATTTTGGTAATATTACTTTTGATATAAGGGTGCCTGATAAACTTTTATAAGTTAAAGGCTGACGAATAATTTTATCCCTTACTTTAAATTCATAAAATTCTTTATTGTAACGTTCTAAAACTGAAGGCCAGTTTTCAACTAGCTTTTTGCACTCAGGATCTAATTGGGATTCCAGTTCCTTATATAATTGTTTTAATTCTTCAATCATCCTATTTCTTATTAGATAAAGTGTCTAATTGATTTATTTTAAAGAGTTCTATCCATTTTTTTAATGTTGTTATTGATGGAGCCTCTGCTCTTATAAGTGCTTTAATGAATTTTTTGAAGCCTTCATTTTTATCAATATCTTTTATTTTCGATAATTTAGTAAAGCCTTTCAGCTCATTAGGCAAATTATA
>JAYVZR010000345.1:0-3932 GCA_043783135.1 Ferruginibacter sp.
GCCATACTGAGATCAGTTATTGATACCACTATCAAAAACGGAAATAACGTGTTGAACGCATTACATCTTATTGCTACTTTTGGAACTGAATAGTTACAATTTACTAAATTATTTAAGAGCGCCTTTTTTTTAATTCTATAGAATATTTAATTAGTCAAGTTATAACAATTGGCTTTAGAACCATTATCAATTTGGAATTATATTTCTTTTTTCCAATCTTAGTATCCTTATTCCAAATAATATGCAATTTGATTTTATCATTATCGGTGCCGGCTCGGCTGGTTGTGTGCTTGCCAACAGGTTAACTGAAGATAGTTTCTGCAATGTTCTATTAATAGAAGCTGGAGGTAAGCCTAATGCAATGATTGGCATTCCGGGTGCGTATGGCACACTGCATAAAACAAAAGTGGACTGGGGTTTTTGGACTGTACCGCAAGCATATGCCAATAACCGTTCACTTTATATTCCCCGGGGCAAAGTATTGGGTGGCTGCAGCAGCACCAATGCCATGGCCTATGTAAGAGGCAATGCTGAAGATTACGACCGCTGGGCAACAGCAGGTAATAAGGGATGGAGTTACAAAGAAGTATTGCCTTACTTTAAAAAATCAGAACATCATGAAAAATTCCTTGATAAATATCATGGTGAAAACGGAGAATTGAATGTCAGTTTTTCCCAATCCCCTCATCCATTATCAACTGTTTTTTTAGAAGCCTGTGCCGAAAAAAGTATACCATATAATGAGGATTATAATGGAGAACTTCAAATGGGTGCAAGCCTTTTACAGTTTACCATTAAAGATAATAAGCGTCAAAGTACCGCTGAAGCTTTTTTGAAACCGGTGATGCACAGAAAAAATCTTACCATAAAAACAAATTTAATTGTAAACAGAATCGTGCTGGAAGAAGGCAAAGCAACGGGTGTAGAAGTTTGTGCCAATAAAGGCCTTATAGAAATAATTAATTGCAACAAAGAAGTTATACTTTCTGCCGGTACCATACAATCACCTAAAATATTATTGCATTCCGGTATTGGTGATACTGCAATATTAAATGAGGCGGGCGTTGATGTTAAATTACATTTGCCCGGTGTAGGAAAAAACTTACAAGACCATGTATGGGCATCGGTTAGCAAACTCAGCAATGTAAAAACTGCCAATAATAACATCAAACCCCTGAATATGGTGAAGGCATTACTGCAATATTTGTTTGCAAAAAAAGGTCCGCTTTGTAATTCCCCCATTGAAGCAAATGCATTTCTTAGTACATCAATAAATGTTTCCAGACCCGATATTCAGTTCCACTTGGCACCCCTGCATTTAGGTAATGACTACAAACACAACTTATACGATATTAAAAAAATACCTACAACCAATGGCTTTAGCATAATGTGTATTTTATTGCATCCTGAAAGCAGGGGCACTGTTTCTATTACAACAAATAGTCCGTTAGAGGCACCTGTGATACAGCCCAATTTTCTATCAATCGAAAATGACAGAACCATATTATTGAGTGGATTGAAAAAGGCTATTGATGTAATCAATGCAGAAGCTTTTAAATCCTACTCAAAGGAAGGACCATACTTTCCGCTCAATACTAAAAGTGATGACGACTTGTTGAACCACATCAAACTAAGCCTTGAAACATTATACCATCCGATAGGTACCTGCAAAATGGGTACAGATGAAATGGCGGTAGTGAATGAAAGATTACAAGTATATGGTATTAAAAATCTGAGAGTGATTGATGCATCTATCATTCCGGAGATTATTTCTGGCAATACCAATGCGGCCGCCATTATGATTGCAGAGAAAGGAGCTGATATGATAAAAGAAGATATGAGATGACTGGGTTTAACAATTAAGACGTTCTTTGTGATGTATAAAAGGCAGTTCCAATGAACAACAAACTCTGCACTTGTGTACAGGGTTGTTTTATTTTAAAAGTGATGATATTATCTTCCTCCTTTTTTGCCTTTTTGTTTAGCCTCTATATTTAAAGTTGCAAGGCTATTGCATAGAAAACGCAACGATATTAAAGACCCAAACATTTTGCTTCTGCATGGCTGGCGTTTAGATTTTATATAACTTGCTAAAAATATTTTTGATTATGGAGTATACATTTTTATATCTTGATCCCGGCAGCGGCACATATTTGATACAAGTGATTATTGCTGCTGTATTGGGTGGCATGATGTTTTTTAAAAATGGCTGGATTAAGATAAAATCGCTCTTTATAAAGCCAAAGCCAGAAAATAATCTTAAGGAAGAAAAGGTTGAAGAAAAAGAAAATTTATGAAACAATTGTACAATTGCAATAATATTTCATCCCTTCTACTGCATATGAGAATGTATTATTTACTGTATTGTTGATTTGTAAAAAGTATTAAAATTTATTATCATCAAGATTTCAAATCATACTTCTTCGTACAAAGACAGAGATGGCTTTATATTTACCTACCAGCAAAAATATTATCGTTGCATCAATAAAAGCTATTTTGATAATTACCAATGCCTGATGCAAGATGGATTGTATGACTTTTTAACAAAAAAAAACTGGTTGGTAAGCCATGTAGAAATTTTTGATACTGAACTACAGTTTGCTGATGCCTTAATAATTTTACCCCGACAGATCCCTGTAATAACTTATCCATACGAATGGAGTTTTGCAATGTGGCAAGATGCTGCTTTGCTTACTTTAAATATAGCAAAAGAGTCCATTGATAAAGGAATGTTGTTAAAAGATGCTACACCATTTAATATTCAATTCCTCAATGGAAGCCCTGTTTTTATTGATACCTTATCTTTTGAGATATACGTAGCAGAGAAACCCTGGATAGCTTATCGCCAGTTTTGCGAATGCTTTTTAGCCCCACTTTTATTGCAACAGTATTGTAATGCAGATATGGGTAAAATTTTCATATTGTATCCTAATGGAATACCTCTTGAAATATTAATATCCATTTTGCCAAAGAAGGCAAAATGGAACCTCCATACTTATCTGCATATTTATTTACAAGCTGCCGCAGTTACAAAAGCTGACAAAATAAAAAATGCAAAAGCTGCTACAAAATTCTCTAAACAAAAAATGCTTTTGCTGTTAAACGGGCTTATTGATTATGTAACAAGGTTACATGTAAAAAAAACCAAAACCAGCTGGGACGACTATTATGCTTCCACAATTTTAAGTGATGAATATTTACAGGAAAAAACAAAACTGGTAACATCTTTTTTAAGTACCATTACGTATTCTTCCATTATTGACCTGGGCGCAAATGATGGACATTTTAGTTTGTTATTTAAAAATACAACTACAGAGATTATTGCAGTAGATGGAGATGCCAATTGTATCAATAAATTTTATAGCACAATCCGTAACCAAAAAATTAAAAATATCTTACCATTGATAAATACATTGCATACTCCATCGCCTGCCATAGGGTGGAATAATGCAGAAAGGGCATCTTTCAATGAAAGAATAAAAGGAGATGTAATACTGGCCTTAGCTTTAGTGCATCACCTGGCTATTGCCAATAACCTGCCATTTAAATTTATAGCGGAGTGGCTTGCTTTAATGGGCAAATACCTGTTAATAGAATTCGTTCCTAAAACAGACGAAAAGGTGGAATTGCTTTTAAAAAACCGGCAAGATATTTTTACTGATTATACAGTGATCGACTTTGAAAAAGCTTTTTCAAAAGAATTTAAAATTGTACTACAGCAAAAAATAACCGGTACGGAGCGAATACTTTATTTAATGAAAAAAAATATATCTTGACACAGCTTAAAAATATACCTTGGTTTCTTCCTTTATTAGTTGTTTTTTTTATTTTACATGGCGTCGTCGAAAACTTTGGGTTTATTTATTTTTCTGAGTTAATTAAAATTGCCCTTTTCATTGCAGGTGGTGTAATGGTGTTTTATTTGTTTATCA
>JAYVZR010000346.1:0-10422 GCA_043783135.1 Ferruginibacter sp.
GTTCTTCATCACGGCGCATAGTTCCCACCAGTTCGGACACGGTTTTATAATCATCCACTTCGCCACTATCAGCTTTTCCATCATAATCGCTGCCAGCTAAAACTTCCCGCCACCATTTTTTGCGGGCATCTATGCCATCGCCGAGATAGATATTATTTAAAGGGCCTACAGCATAATCATCTTTTATTAAAGCAATTTCACCCTGTACACTTTCATCCAATTCAAGAAACTGTTGCATGACCTTTACGTCTGCCTCATTAAAAACTATATGTATCATTTTACTTTTTTGGTATTAATATAGTTATTCCCTCCTCGTTACAGGGTACAATAAAATCCGAATCGCAGGTGGCTAATATAGAAATATTATTGATTTTGCAGGTTGCTAAAATTATAGCATCGTTGGGAAGTAAATTATATTTACCCATTAAATCAGGTACACTTGATATTATTTCTTTAGCTGATGGTATAAATTCCAGGTTCTTTAAAACCCCGTCTTCTTTATAAACCTCAATAACGCTGGCGATTTCTTTTCTTTCCTTAATAGTTAGCGGGGCTTTGCCTGTTTGTAAACCTATAAAATGAAATAAAAATTCACTCACAACAATATCATTGATACAAAGCTGGGTGGCATTGTCAAAATAAAGGTCATTTAGAAATTCAGTAAAGTTTCCTTTTTCTGCTTCTATCAATAATGAACTATCTACAAAAACTTTATTGATAGTAAATGTCATCTTCTCTTATTATAAAGTCTTTAAATTTGGCTTTGCCGAATCTTGCAGAAAGCGCTTTGCCCCTTTGTTCTACAGCTTGTAAATTCTCATCTACATTATTTTCATTTTCTTCTACTATTTTCACATTAATTTCCAGCTCTTTGTTTTCAAAGTTTTTTGGTACGGCTACTTTTAAGTATCCATCTTTTGCCTTATCAAATAATTTTAAAGCTTCCATAAAATTTGTTTTATCAAATTTACAATTATTAATCCTTAAATAAAACCTCTTCCACCAAATCAACTTCCAGTTGCAAATTATCAATAATAAATTCCTGGCGGGTGGGTGTATTTTTGCCCATATAATATTCCAGTAATTGCTGGATATGTGTATCGGGCAACATCATCACCGGCTGTAATTTCATATCGCTGCCAATAAAGCGGGCAAACTCATCCGGGCTTATTTCTCCCAATCCTTTAAACCTTGTTATCTCTGGTTTACTGCCCAATTTTTTAATGGCAGCCTGTTTTTCATTTTCATCATAACAGTAAATGGTTTCCTGTTTGTTGCGTACCCTGAACAAAGGCGTTTCTAAAATATACACATGCCCATTCTTCACCAGGTCTGGAAAAAATTGCAGAAAAAAAGTCATTAGTAATAAGCGGATATGCAAACCATCTACATCAGCATCAGTAGCAAATACAATATTATTGTAGCGCAATGTTTCATATCCTTCTTCAATATTTAAAGCATGTTGCAATAAGTTGAACTCTTCATTTTCGTACACCACTTTTTTTGTTAACCCGAAACAGTTTAAGGGCTTACCACGCAAACTAAACACTGCCTGAGTATTTACGTTTCTTGCCTTGGTAATACTACCACTGGCACTATCACCTTCGGTAATAAAAATAGTACTCTCTTTTTGTTTCTCCAGCACATTGTCCTTATCTTTTCCTGTGGCTTCATCGTTATAATGAAATTTACAATCCCTCAATTTTTTATTATGCAGGTTGGCTTTTTTGGCTCTTTCATTCGCCAGCTTTCTTATGCCTGATAATTCTTTTCGTTCCCGCTCATTTTGCTCGATTCTTTTTTTTATAGCTTCTGCAGTTGCAGCATTTCTATGTAAATAATTATTGAGTTCTTTACCCAAAAAATCACCAATAAAATTACGCATGCTTGGGCCGCCCTCGTAAACAGTTTGCGAACCGAGTTTTGTTTTTGTCTGGCTTTCAAAAACTGGTTCCTGCACCCTTACTGAAACCGCAACACAAATACTGCCGCGTATATCAGCAGCATCATAATCTTTTTTATAAAATTCCCGTATGGTTTTTACATAGCCTTCTCTGAAAGCCGCCAGGTGGGTACCGCCCTGCGTAGTAAACTGGCCATTTACAAAACTGTAATATTCTTCCCCGTAAGCATTTTCATGTGTTAGTGCCAGTTCAATATCTTCCCCTTTTAAATGTATGATGGGGTAACGTATTTCATCTTCATTGGTCTTGCGCTGCAACAGGTCGAGCAAACCATTTTTACTTACATAACGCTTGCCGTTAAGGTTCATTATAAGCCCGGCATTGAGGTAGCAATAGTTCCAAAACTGGTTGTCTAAATATTCCTGTACAAAATGAAAATTCTTAAATATCGTTTCATCCGGAATAAAGGTTACCACCGTTCCGTTCTCTTCTTTAGTGGCTGATTCTTTGTGTTCTTTTGTCAGTAACCCTTTTGCGAACTCCGCAGTTTTTTCTTTTCCCTCACGGATAGCAGTTACTTTAAAATAATCGCTTAAGGCATTTACGGCCTTGGTACCAACACCATTTAGCCCCACACTTTTTTGAAATGCTTTACTATCGTATTTGGCTCCTGTATTTATTTTACTAACCACATCTACCACTTTCCCCAATGGAATGCCACGGCCATAATCCCTTACCGTAATAGTTTTGCCATCAATGGTAACATCTACATGCTTACCATAGCCCATGGTATGTTCATCGATACAGTTATCAATTACTTCTTTCATTAGAACATATACGCCATCATCAGCACTGCTGCCATCACCCAGTTTACCAATGTACATACCGGGGCGCAGCCTGATGTGTTCTTTCCAGTCTAAGCTCTTTATCGAGTCTTCATTATAATCGGCTGCTATTTTTTCTCTTTCTGTCATTATATTTTGAGCGTAACAATTTTTACTTTTAAATCGCAACCTGCAATCTACTAATATATTTAGTAATTTTCAACTGAAGCAAATATAGGTAAACCAATATTGCAAGGTCGATTAGGGTTTTAAACACTTGTGTATAAAAAGAATCGCTGCAGTATTAAAAGCTGTTTAAATTAATTAATATATCAACACAGTCAGCGGTTGCAGACCCTGATGGCGGTTGTAACAGAGACTTTCAAAATTTACACAATCGCTGACGGGGCTGATAGCCGCCGTCATAGTTTACCTGATAAATATTTTAATTTACTCAAACAGCTTCTTACTTTAAAACATAATGCCAGAATAACCTCGACTGCATTTAAATAAAGCCTTATGGTGTCGTTATTCCAATAATTAAAAAAAGATAAAAGGTATAGCACTTGGATAATACAAATTAATTGTAATTTGTTTATATAAAACTGGCATATGAAGAAGGAGATAATAGGTACTGCAACATGTATAGTATTAGCGTTAGTATTCGCATTTCGATACAAACAAAAACCTTACCTGGAAAACCTGAAATTTATTTCAAGGCAGGAAGCATTTAAAAATAAATTTATTGTACAATGTTCCCCGGACTGGAACCATTTAAATATTGACAGCCTTGCAAATGGCATAACTATATTAAAAGGCTGGGGCAATTATCAATGGAATATTTCATCAAAAAGTGACAGTGCCCGTTTATATTTTCAGCAGGGAATTAATATGTATTACAGCTTTCATATTATTGAAGCGATGGCTTCTTTTAAAAAGGCTGAAAAGTTTGACAATACCAATGCCATGATTTATTGGGCGCAGGCACTCGCTTATGGCCCCAATATCAACGACTTTGCTTATTCCTCTACACCCGAGGCTTTTACTACAGCACAAAAAGCTGTTTCCCTATCTGCCAATTGTACCACAAAAGAAAAGGCTTTAATAAAGGCAATGAGTATACGTTATACATCAGTCAGTACCGTTAGCAGAACATCCTTAAATCAATTTTATACAAACGAAATGGAGAAAGGATACCTGCAGTTTGTAAATGATGCGGATATGGCTGCCTTGTACGCCGATGCCATGATGTTGCTGCATCCATGGAAATATTGGAAACACAATGGTACTGCACAACCATGGACTCCTCGGATACTGGAAGTACTGGAAAAAACTTTGCAACAATACCCTCTTCATCCCGGGGCCAATCATTATTATATACATTCTGTTGAAGCATCTAATAATCCACAGCGTGCTTTAGAAAGCGCTAATCGTTTAGCGAAAATGATGCCATCCGTTTCGCACATGGTGCATATGCCATCGCATATATACATACGCAGCGGTATGTATGATGAAGGAACTAAAGTAAATGAAATGTCGGTAAATGGATATAATGAATACCTGGCTGTTTATCCTGATGTTGCCATTAGTGCACCGCTTTATTTAATTCATAACCTGCATATGGAAACAGCCTGTGCCATGTTGGGTAAGGGATATGATTATAGTTTAAAAAGTGCCGATGCCACAAGGGCAAGTTTTGATACTTCTTTTATGTCGTTTCCTGCGCCGTTTGGCTGCTTTGTACAATATGTTTACATGACACCGGTAATTAATAATATCCGTTTTGGTAAATGGGATGCCGTGTTAGAAGCTGCTGCCATTGCCGAAAAATATGTTTACGCAAATGTATTATCACATTGGGCAAGGGGTATTGCTTTTGCAAGAAAAAACAATATCACTGACGCAAAGAAGGAACTGGTTTATTTACAGCAAAACATGCAGCAACCTGATATGCTGGTGGTGATGCAGCCTTTTAATGCCCCGGCTGATGCAGCAAAAGTTGCCCAAAAATTATTGGAGGGAATAATTGCCGAACAACAAAATAATTTGGTTGCCGCAGTGAATTATTTTGCAGAAGCCGTAAATAATGAAGCCTCATTGATTTATAACGAACCAAGGGATTGGTTATTACCGGCAAGGGAATATCTTGGTGCAGCTTTATTAAAGCAAGGATCTTTAGCAAAAGCAGTAGAAGTTTTTAAAGAAGATCTAAAAGAAAATCCTAATAATCACTGGGCGTTAAAAGGCTTATATCAATCTTTGCAAAAACAAAAAAATTATTCAGCCGCAACAGATATTAAAAAGCTACTTGATAAAATAAATGCAAAAGAAGATATAAAAGATTTTCCGGTGGTATTTTAATGTAGGTCTTACACTTCAAATTTTTATAGCAACCTCATATTAAATCAATTGCATTAAGCCTTAAGTATCGTGGCAGTTACCAACAGTGAAGATTATATTGCCGACATACAAAAGTTCCTGGAATCTGTTGAAATGAAAAAGCCGTCAACTGATATTTCTGTAACCGAAACAAACATCGCTCCGGCAGTCAGCAATAAGTTCGCTTTTACCACTACCATTTTTGATGATGGATGGGTAGCAACTGAGCAGGCAGATTGGGTGCAGGTAACAAAGGGAACTACAAAAGTTTTAATTCATTATCCCAATAAACAAGCTGATGCTTACAATTCAGTTGTGCTTGAGGGATTAAAAAATGCCTGGAACATTTTGGCAGCTCCCAAATATAGTACGGCCAGCAATTTTGAATTTAAACCCATCACCGGCTGGCAAACCATTGAATTTGCCGAAGCCGATGCCGTAGAAAAAGCGACTGGTAAAACAGTTCATGTGGTATTGTTTAAAATGAATTATTCTAATGGCAGCGGAAAGTACCTGGAATTTATTACGCCCGATAAACAATCTTTTGAACAGGGATTTGGAGCGTATCATCAATCTACTTCTGGCTGGGAGAAAATGAAAAACATGGCGGCTTATAACAAATTTGCTGTTGCCGCTGCTGACCTTGCCGGTAAATGGACAAGTGATTTCTCCGGGGCCATTCAATATGTAAATGCCTATACCGGTTTAGATGCCGGTATGGACACACATGCCTCTGCAGAAAATTATCAATTCAACTCAGGCAATTTGTATAACTGGAACCTGGCAGTTGCAAGCGGTGCAGTCGGCAACATTAAATTTCAAAGTGTAAAATCAGCAGGCAATTTTACAATGGATGGAAACTGGAAAGTAAATTTTTCAGATATAGAAAGCAAACCACGTAATTACAATATTTATTTTTTCTGTATAAAAGGATTAAGAATATTGTGGATTGATAACAGGCCTTTTGCAAAAGCCGAATAAAATTTATATAAAAGCAGCAAAAATGAATTACCCAATTTTAATAAAATATTATCACAGTTTTTCTCTTTACTTCTACGGGAATATCTTTTGCCCCAAAAGACGACGTTATTAATCGTTTAGTTAGACGTTATTAATCGTTTAGTTATTTTAAGTCTTACAAAATCTCTACGCTGCATATTTGATATGGCTTGCATAGAAATACTTTTGCACATCCTTTTTATTATTTTTTCTTTTGTACATAAATCCCTCTACATTGTTTTTCATCTGCGCCTTATTGACAGGGCGTTTCTTTCCTATTATGTTTGTTTTTAAATCTTGATTTACATATTCTTGTGGATTCAGTCCGGGACTATATGGGGGAAGAAAAAATAATTCGATTCTATCTTTATTATCTTATCCAATCGCACTCTACCCTTTTAGACAAATTGTACATAAAATTCTATATACATCCTCCACTAAATAATATCCTAAAATCTTACATCAATTGTTTGTATTTTGCCCTATAAATAATGAGTGATGAAAATATTAATTGTAGGTGCTACGGGACCAACCGGACAACTACTGGTAAAACAGGCTTTATATAAATTTTACCAGGTTACTGTGCTTGTTCGTGATACGTCAAAACTTCATTTGATGAATGAAAACCTAACCGTTATTAAAGGAGATGTTTTGGATGAAGCCACATTAACAGATGCTCTAAAAGGACAGGATGCTGTGTTGAGTGCATTGGGCACGGGTAACTCACTAAAATCATCTGATTTAATGTTGCATGCAGTTACAAGTTTAATACTGACCATGAAAGCTGCCAATGTTAAACGGGTGATATTGCTTTCGGCTTTTGGTGTCGGCGAAACTTTTGTACAGGCTAATTTTATTCAAAAATTAATCTTTCGCCTACCTCTAAAAAATATTTACAGCGACAAAACAAAAGCAGACACAATGCTTTGTAACAGCGCACTCGACTGGACCATCGTTTGCCCCGCCAAGCTTACCGATGGCCCATATACAGGTAAATATGAAGCGGCAGAAAAACTGCCCATGAAAGGAATGCCAAAAATTTCAAGGTCTGATGTTGCCGACTTTATGTTGCGGCAATTAATTGATGATAACTTTTTAAAAAAAATTGCCATTCTTATGAGTTGATCTTTCGCGATAACCATGCAATATCAATAGCAAATCATTAGCCGTATTGGCAACCAATTTCATTCGGCTGTATTAGGAAAGCATTTTATAATTACTTTTATAAATACAAACTTTGGCTGAAACCATTTTAAAAACCTGTTTAACTTCCACGAAAGATGACAAAAAAAGCTATTTACCCTTTTTTATTTTTACAATAATTTGCATACTTGTTTTTTGCATGCTGAGCAATTTATCATTTTCTGTTGTACCCGGTTGGCATTGTATAATTTACGCTCATGAATTTGTTGTTCTCTTTAGAATAGTTACTTTTTCATTTTTAATATTTCTGGCTTACCTGCTTATTAAAACAAAGTCATACCCCTCAAGTATTAAATCATTCTTAGCTTTTGAAATATTAATTGTGCCAATCGCACTCTTACTGTATTATCCCCAATTATTATCTGGAAAATGAAATAAAAATTGAAGAAGCTGCTCAATTAGTTAGTTTTCAGAATTCTTTTTGGTTCTTTTTTTATTGGTTATTTATAATTGGGCAAGTTTCTTTTGCCATATATTTCTTTTATAAAATATTACATAAGAAGGCAAATAACGGCTTCGGCTAAAATGCTTCTATAATTCGTCTTGCCAATTTCGCAATGAGCAATAGGCAAAAGCCTCGCCGACACGGAAGTATCAGTTTTTTGTCTTGGCCAGCGTGGTGAATCATTTCAATTCAGTATTTTAGCGTATTGCTATTTTACACAACCAACCTTTACGGATTATTAAAAAATTAAGCAACCATTATGAAATTATTTTACCTCAGGCAATTGCTCTTTGCAATGACTTTTGTTCTTATTGCGGCATGCTGTATTGCACAGATAAACGATCCTTCATTTATCATTGGTGATGCGCTTCCAGATGCTCCATCATTATCACCCAGGGGAGAATATCAAATAGGCGTTAGAACTTTGGATCTTGTGCACGCCAACCAGGTGGATATATTAAATTCCAAAGAAGGTATAGATCCAATGTACGACCGGCACTTAAAAATAGAAGTTTGGTACCCGGCAATTATTCCGCAGGACAAAACAGCATTGGTTACTTATAACAGTACATTGGGGATGTATAAAGATTCCACTAGGCCATTCATTTCATTTACCTTTACGGGTAGGGCATTAAGGGATGCTGCCCCGCAAAACACAGCAGGTAAATTTCCTTTAATCATTGTTTCACATGGTTATGTAGGCTCAAGATTATTGATGACTTACCTTACTGAAAACCTTGCCTCAAAAGGTTATGTTGTGGTTGCAATCGATCACACAGAATCTACTTACGGCGACCGGGGAGGTTTTCAAAGTACATTGCTCAACCGGGCAAAAGATATTCTGTTTGTATTAAACCAGGTGACTGATCTGTCAAAGCCTGATAGTAAAAATTTTTTAGCCAATTTAGCTGATGCTGATAACACTGGCCTGATAGGTTATTCAATGGGTGGCTTTGGTGTTTTAAATGCAGCAGGTGCAGGTTATAGTGTTAAGCTTGAGGCGGCATTTGAAAAAATGACAGGAGGAAGCAAAGCCATTGATGTACGTCTGTCCAATAATGAAGCATTTAAAGCTTCACAGGATACAAGAATAAAAGCAGTAGTTGCTTTTGCACCATGGGGTATGCAGCGTGGTGTATGGGATTCAGCCGGTTTGTTGGGGCTTAAAATTCCTGTATTTTTTGTAGCAGGCAGCCTTGATGATGTATCTGGTTACAAGGACGGCACTAAAGCAATTTTTGAAGGTGCTGTTAATGCCAACCGCTATTTATTAACTTATGAAAATGCAAGGCATAATATTGCACCCAATCCCCCGCCTGCTGCATCTTTAAAAGCGGGTATTGCTTTTGATGATTATTATCATTATGCAGAACCAGCCTGGAACGAATACAGGATCAATAACATCAACCAGCATTTTGTTACTGGCTTTTTGGGGATTTATTTAAAGCAAAAAAATTATGAAAAATATTTAAATCTCCCTGAACAATCAAATGAAAAAACATGGAACGGGTTTAAGCCACGTACTTCAGCCGGTTTAGAATTAATACATGATTTGCCTAAATAATATAATTTACTTTCACAAATTCAAATGGTTAACCGCAATTAAAAAACAATTATAATGGAACATAAAGCTATTTCAATCCGGCCATTTATCGGGGCCAAAAACTTTGATATTTCCCGCAGTTTTTACCGTGACCTTGGTTTTGAAGAAAGGGTTTTATTCCACAATATGTCTGTGTTTAAAACAGGGCAACTGGCATTTTATTTGCAGGATGCTTATGTGCAGGATTGGGTAGATAATACAATGATCTTTTTAGAAGTTGATAATATAGACCGTTATTGGAAAGAGCTTTCAGCCCTGGGCCTTACAACAAAATATGAAAATGTAAAACTAATCCCCGTCAAAAACAACAATTGGGGCAGAGAATGTTTTATGCACGATCCATCCGGAATACTATGGCACTTTGGAGAATTTTCTAAATAGGGCAGTTATACAATTTATTCAAGGGCTGTCTCTACAGCTATCCATCAGCATTCTTATCCTTCCATCCATATAATTATAAAAAAGTCAATTTTCACCAACGGGCATTATACATTTAAGGCCGAAATTGCCTTAACAATAAATGCTGAAAACAATGGCTGATATAATAAAAGTAAAAATGATGGTATTGCTGTTTGTAATTTCTTCATTGATAACTGCAGCACAAACTTCTTTGCAGGCTTATATAAACACGGATATAAAAACAGCTGATTCTTTTTTTATGTCCCGAAATTGGACAAAGGCTAAACAGGTATATGAAACAGCTTTAAAGGACAATGCGCAAAATAGTCTTGCATGGAACCGCCTTGGCTTTAGCAATTATAATCTTAAAGTTTATGATGAGGCTTTACAATGTTTTCAAAAATCTCTCTCACTAACTCCTCCCACTCCATTTAAAATAATTGTGTATACAAGAATGGCAAGAATATATGCCTTGCAAAACAATCAGCAAACTGCTTATAAAGCTTTAGACAGTGCTGTTAACCTCGGATATACCAATGTTGCCGAATTGGATACCTTAACAGATTACAGCAGTATAAGAAACGAAAGCCAGTTTAAACTGGTAAGAGATAGGGTATATAAAAATGCTAACCCATGTATGAATGATGCACATGCAAGGGAATTTGA
>JAYVZR010000347.1:0-10416 GCA_043783135.1 Ferruginibacter sp.
CGATTATACCTTTAATGATGGCAGTATTAAGAAAACGGGAAGTATTGGTCATATTGGTTGTACTTCATTTTATCCATCTAAAAATTTAGGGGCTTACGGGGACGGAGGGGCAATATTTACCAATGATGATGCGTTAGCTGAAAGATTAAAAATGATTGCCTCTCATGGTCAAAGTAAGCGTTACTACCATGAGATGGTTGGCTGCAATTCCAGGTTGGATGCTATGCAGGCTGCGATACTGGATATTAAATTAAAGTACTTGGATGAATATATTGCGGCCCGTAGAAAAGCAGCTGATTTTTATGACAATGCTTTTGCCGGGCATGAAAAAATAGTAACACCATTCAGGGCAAAGTACAGCAACCATGTTTTTCATCAATATACTCTGGTATTAAATAATGTTGACAGGGACGGGTTGAGTAAATACCTTGCTGATAAAGGTATACCATCTATGCTCTATTATCCGGTGCCTTGCCATAAACAAAAAATGTTTGATGCTTTTGGTGGCAAAAATTATCAATTGCCAATAACAGACTGGTTAACTCAACGGGTTATTTCCTTGCCTATACACACAGAACTTGATGAGGAGCAACAATCTTTTATTGCTTCATCTGTTTTAAAATATATAAACTTATAATTTTTATGAAAATTGCAGTTGTTGGAACAGGGTATGTAGGGTTAGTTTCGGGAACATGTTTTGCAGATACAGGTAATGAAGTTATTTGCGTAGACATTGATAAAGCTAAAGTTGAAAAACTGGCCTCAGGAAAAATGACTATTTACGAGCCTGGATTAGAAAAAATATTCTTAAAGAATTTGAAAGAAAACCGCCTTCGTTTTACAACTTCATTATCTGAAGGAATTAAGGATGCCCAGGTAATTTGTCTTGCACTTCCAACACCACCTGGCGAAGATGGAAGTGCAGATTTAAAATATATTTTGGGTGTTGCAAAAGAATTAGGTACACTGATAAAAAAAGATGATTATAAGGTTATTATTGACAAAAGCACTGTCCCCGTTGGTACTG
Source organism: Ferruginibacter sp. (assembly GCA_043783135.1). Lineage (GTDB taxonomy): Bacteria > Bacteroidota > Bacteroidia > Chitinophagales > Chitinophagaceae > Ferruginibacter. Next base: position 1,028 of record JAYVZR010000347.1, read on the forward strand.
CGGAAAAAGTTAAAGAGGCATTGTTGAGAAATGGTGGCATTGAAAGTTCTTTTGATATTGTAAGTAATCCAGAGTTTTTAAGAGAAGGTGTAGCGGTAGATGATTTTATGAAACCTGACAGGGTCGTGATTGGGACATCATCGGAAAGAGCCATAAAAATAATGAGTGATTTATATTCCCCTTTTGTTCGTCAGGGAAATCCATTAATATTTATGGATGAGAAAAGTGCTGAGTTAACTAAATATGCATCCAATTCTTTTTTGGCTACAAAAATTACATTTATGAATGAGATTGCACAGCTATGTGAGTTGCTTGGAGCTGATGTGGATATGGTTCGTAAAGGAATGGGTAGTGATGAACGTATTGGCAGACGCTTTTTATTTCCAGGTATTGGTTATGGAGGAAGTTGCTTTCCAAAAGATGTGCAGGCATTAGCGAAATCTTCCACAGAAGTTAACTATGATTTTAAGATTCTAGAAGCTGTGATGGATGTAAATGAAAAACAAAAACTTCATTTAATTCCGAAAATAAAAGCATATTTCAATAATAATCTTCAAGGTAAAAAAATTGCTTTGTGGGGACTGGCTTTTAAACCAAACACAGATGATATCAGGGAAGCGCCTGCATTATACATTATCAATGAATTATTGGCTGCCGATGCTATAATTTCAACTTTTGATCCTGAGGCAATGAATAATGTAAAGCAGGTAATTGGCGAAAAGATTTCGTATGTTGAAAGCCAGTATGATGCATTGCAAGATGCAGATGCCCTTGTAATTGCTACTGAGTGGAGCGAATTCAGGACACCAGACTTTAACAGAATAACCTCTTTATTAAAAAATAAAGCAATTTTTGATGGGCGCAACCTTTTTGATTTAAAGCTGATGGAAGATCTTGGGTATCATTATGTGAGCATTGGGCGTAGAACTATCAAATAGCTTTTAAAGTATCCATCTTAAAAATAGAATTCAAAATAAAAAAATATGGTTTCTAAACGAGTTTTGATAACAGGAGCAGCTGGATTTATAGGATCTCATCTTTGCGATCTTTTTGTAAAAAAAGGTTACAATGTAATCGGTATTGATAATTTAATTACCGGCGATTTAAATAATATCGAACACTTATTTAAACTAAAGGAATTTGAATTTTATCACCACGATGTTTCTAAATTTATTCATATCTCTGGCGACTTAGATTATATTTTACATTTTGCCTCTCCTGCAAGTCCGATAGACTATTTAAAAATACCTATCCAAACATTAAAAGTAAGCTCTTTAGGTACACATAATTGTTTGGGGCTTGCACTGTCAAAAAAAGCAAGGATATTGGTAGCAAGTACAAGCGAAGTGTATGGAGACCCATTAGTTCATCCACAAAATGAGGAATATTGGGGCAATGTAAATCCCGTTGGTCCTAGAGGTGTTTATGATGAGGCTAAACGTTTTCAGGAAGCCATTACCATGGCGTACCATACTTTTCATCATCTGGAAACGAGGATAGTCAGGATTTTTAATACTTATGGCTCTCGTATGCGCTTAAATGATGGTCGTGCATTACCCGCTTTTATTGGACAGGCATTGCGTGGAGAAGATTTAACCGTGTTTGGTGATGGAAGCCAGACAAGAAGCTTTTGTTATGTGGGCGATCTTGTAGAAGGTATCTACCGCCTTCTGATGAGTGATTATATACAACCCATAAATATTGGCAATCCAGACGAAATTTCATTGAAAGATTTTGCGGATGAAATAATAAAATTGACTGGTACAAATCAAAAAATAGTGTATAAGCCATTACCTACAGATGATCCAAAACAACGCCAGCCTGATATTGCAAAGGCCAAGGAAATTTTGGATTGGCAACCAACAGTAAATAGAGCCAACGGGTTAAAAATAACATATGAATATTTTAAATCCTTGCCACAAACAGAATTGTATAAATTGCCAAAAGAATTTACCGAAACAATTAAAAGTATATAGAAGGAAATAAATTTAAAGGCAATCTTTTTTAAACGAAATATGTGTACAGCAACAATAAATAACTTATTTAAATATTAATAACTTTAAAAAAACATTACTCAAAAAGGGAATAGCGATATCGCCTGAATGAGTAACGGTATTTACAAAAAATGTATAAAAATTTATTGGATAAAAACAAAAAACTGGCAGTTATAGGATTGGGGTATGTTGGGTTGCCGATTGCATTGGAATTTGCTAAAAAAATTAAAGTGATTGGCTTTGACATTAATTCTGCAAGAGTAGAGATGATGCGTAATAAAATTGATCCAAGCCAGGAATTGGAAGCAAGTGTTTTTGAAGGTTGTGATATAGAATTTACAAATGACTTGGAAATTTTAAAACAGGCAAGTTTTTTTATTGTTGCAGTACCTACGCCTGTTGATGATCATAAGGTGCCTGACCTGTTACCTGTAAAAAGAGCTAGTGAAACTATTGGTAAAGTAATTAAAAAAGGAGACTACGTAGTTTTTGAAAGCACTGTATATCCGGGTTGCACAGAAGAAGATTGTTTGCCAATTATTGAAAAATTAAGCGGTTTAAAAAATATTATTGATTTTAAAACAGGATATTCTCCTGAAAGGATTAACCCTGGCGACAAGGAACACACTCTGGCAAAAATTATTAAAGTAGTAAGTGGCTGCGATACCGAAAGTTTGGACCTGATTGCAAAAGTTTACGAGCTGGTGGTAACAGCAGGTGTACACAAAGCATCTAGTATCAAAGTAGCTGAAGCTGCAAAAATTATTGAAAATACACAAAGAGACCTGAACATTGCTTTGATGAATGAGCTGTCTATTATTTTTGACAAAATGGGAATTAATACTTTTGAAGTGCTTGAAGCAGCAGGAACAAAATGGAATTTCTTAAAGTTCCAGCCAGGGCTTGTAGGCGGCCACTGTATTGGGGTTGACCCTTATTACCTCACTTATAAATCAAAAGAGTTGGGGTATGATAGCCAGGTTATTTTAGCCGGTCGTATTATAAATGATGGTATGGCTGGATATGTTGCTAAAAAAATTTTGCAACATATTATTCAAAATAGCAATAATATAAAAGATGCTAAAGTGCTGGTGTTGGGAGCAACTTTTAAGGAAAATGTAAGTGATATACGTAATAGCAAGGTGGCAGATGTAGTTAAGGAATTGCAATCTTTTTCATTAAATGTTCATGTTTCAGATCCACTTGCAGATAGTGAGGAATTAAAACACGAGTATGGATTTGAGCTTACAACTGATATTGCTAATGATTATGATGCTGTTATTGTAACAGTGCCACACAACAATTATAAAAATTTAGATGATAATTATTTTTCCGGCATTACAAAAGAGGGGGCTATGATTGCAGATTTAAAAGGAATCTACAGGGGAGTGATCAACAGCAGGCATTATTGGAGTTTGTAATATTGTGTAAATAAATAATTGTAAATAATGAGCATCAAATATCATACAAAGGATTTAAGTAATTTTAGCTTTTTAATAACCGGGGGGGCTGGTTTTATTGGTAGCCATATTGCAGAATATTTATTAAAAAAGGGGGCTCAAAAAGTAAGGGTATTAGACAACCTCGTTAATGGATTTGAAAAAAACATATCTTCTCTTCGTCAGTATAGTGGTTTTGAATTTATTGAAGGCGATATCAGAAATGCCGAAACCTGTCAACTGGCATGCAACCAAATTAATTATGTAAGCCACCAGGCAGCACTTGGTTCTGTCCCTCGCTCTATTAAAGAACCCTTATATTTTAATGAAGTGAATGTGGGCGGTTTTATAAATATGGTTAAGGCTGCTGTTGATAATAATGTACAACAATTTGTGTATGCGTCCTCCTCATCCGTATATGGTGATGAACCAACTTTGCCAAAAGTAGAAAATCGCACAGGCAATTGTTTATCTCCCTACGCCGCAACAAAAAAGACAAATGAATTATATGCGCAGGTTTTTGCTGATGTATATGGATTAAAGATAATGGGGTTCAGATATTTTAATATTTTTGGCCCACGCCAGGATCCTGATGGAGCTTATGCCGCAGTAATTCCCTTGTTTGTAAAAGGGATTATGAAAAATACCCCGATTTATATTAATGGAGATGGTGAACAAACCAGGGATTTTACTTTTGTAGACAATGCTGTGCAGGTTAATATAAAAGGGATGTTAACTGATAATGCACAAGCCATAAACAAAGTATTTAACGTAGCAACAGGAGAAAATTTTTCAGTTAATTATTTATATAATGCCTGCAAAAAATATTTACATAGTAATTTTGAATCAATTTACCGTGAGTCAAGAAACGGTGACATCAGGAATTCATTGGCCGACATTTCACTGGCAAATGATTTATTGGGGTATGCACCCACTAAAAAATTTGAAGATGGGTTAATTGAAACAATCGATTTTTTTAAAGAAAAATATTCGTAAAACTTATGCCTTTTACAGAAACAGCATTTCCCGGAGTATTGATTTTTGAACCAAGGGTGTTTAATGACGATCGTGGTTATTTTTTTGAAAGCTATAATGAAAATACTTTTTCAACTGGTGGAGTTACTATGAAATTTATACAGGATAATCAGGCCAGGTCATCGTATGGTGTAATCAGGGGTTTACATTTTCAACACCCTCCCCATGCACAAACAAAACTTGTACGTGCATTAAGTGGTGTTATTTTAGACGTTGTGGTAGACCTTAGAAAAGGGTCTCCTATGTATGGCAAGGTTTTTAGTATTGAGCTATCTGCCGAAAATAAAAAGCAGTTATTAGTGCCAAAGGGTTTTGCACACGGATATTCTGTATTAAGTGAAACAGCAGAAATATTATATAAATGCGATGCATTTTATAACAAAGAAGGTGAAGGAGGGCTTTTATATAGCGATTCAAAATTGGGCATTAATTGGCAAATACCAGTTAATAAAGCTATTGTTGCCGACAAAGATTTAATTCTTCCGGGTATAGATAATTGTGTAAGTAATTTTATTTTTTAATGAAGAAAGAAAAAAAAGTAATTTTAGTAACAGGTGCCAGTGGGCAACTTGGTAACGAAATGAAAGTAATCTCATCCGTTTACCCTGAATATAATTTTTTGTTTGTTACAAAAAAAGATTTACCCATTGATGATGATGAGGCAATAAAAAAATATTTTACTAATCATACTATTGATTTCTGTGTTAATTGTGCTGCGTATACAGCTGTTGATAAAGCAGAAACAGAACCCGAAAAGGCATTATTGATAAATGCAACTGCTGTGGGTAATTTGGCTGAAGTTTGTAAACAATACAATACTCAGTTCATTCATATTTCAACAGATTATGTATTTAATGGTACTTCATCAATACCTTATAAAGAAGATCATCCCGTAGCGCCGGTTAACATGTATGGTGATACAAAATTGAAAGGCGAAAGATTGGCACAACAAAATAATCCCGGAAGTATTATTATACGAACTTCCTGGGTTTATTCCAGCTTCGGAAATAATTTTGTAAAAACTATGGTGCGTCTCATGAAAGAAAAGGAACAATTGAATGTGGTAAGCGACCAACAAGGATGTCCTACTTATGCAGCGGATCTGGCATCAGCAATTATGCAAATCATTTATTCAGGAAAAGCAGCAGAAAATCCTGGAATTTATAATTATTCAAATGGTGGAATAATAAATTGGTGGCAGTTTGCGGTTACTATTAAAGAATTATCCGGTAGTAAATGTATTGTTCATCCAATACCTTCATCAAATTATCCTACACCTGCTAAACGCCCGGCATACTCAGTAATGGATACTAACAAAATTCAAAAAACATTTGCCGTAAACATTCCTTTTTGGAAGGATAGTCTTCAAAAGTGTTTCTTGCGCTTATAATTTTGTACAATTTTTTCAAACACACAATTGCAAATAATTATTCTTTATTGCGGATAAAAATTAATTTAGTCCCTCCTTTTTCTGTCTCCCTTTTATCAATTTCAAATTGGTGTAAAGAGTTTATTAATGGTGTTAATTTTAAAAAACCATAATTTCTTGGATCAAAATTGGGTTGTTTTTTTAAAACCAGATTTCCAACATCGCCCAAAAATGCCCAACCATTTTCATCTGCCAGATCATTGATGGTAGCAGCAATTAATTTAAGAGTTTCTTTGTTTACTTTATCAACAGCAGTTTTGGGTTGGGGTTTACTGGTTTTTGTTTTAGGTGTTTCTGTTTCGCCCGATTCAAATACAGGAATAATTTCCATATAAATAAATTTATCGCAGGCAACAATAAAAGGGTTAGGTGTTTTCTTTTGACCTATTCCAAAAACTTTCATGCCTGCTTCTCTCAATCTTGTCGCTAATCTTGTAAAATCGCTATCACTGGAAACAATACAAAAGCCATCAACTTTGCCCGAGTATAAAATATCCATGGCATCAATTATAAGCGCACTATCACTGCTGTTTTTTCCGCTGGTATAACTGTATTGCTGAATCGGGGTAATCGCATTCTCCAATAACACATTTTTCCAGCCAGAAACTGTAGGCTTTGTCCAGTCGCCATAAATTCTTTTAAAAGTTGGTGTACCATATTTGGCAATTTCTTCCATTACCCCTTTTATATTACTATAAGGCACATTGTCGGCATCAATTAATACCGCCAACCGTATATCTTTTTGTAAGTCCATAACACAATGTACTTCTTTTTTATAATTTTATTTTGCAGCTTATACACCAAAGTAGCTATAACGGCATCTTTTGTGTAATAGTTTATAACTATCGACTTCTTTTTGATTATCTGGCTTTTATTAAGCGATAAAGCCCAAACTCTCTAACCCATTCCTATTGTTTACTTTTGTAACAATTATGCAACTCTTTAATACTACCAATAAAATAATTGTTACCTGTAGTAATCGTTTATCTACTTTTTTACAACAGGAAATTGTTGAACTTGGTTTTACGCCAATACGTGTTTTTAAAACCAGGGTAGAATTAAAAGGAACCTTGTCTGATTGTATTAAGCTAAATTTAAACCTGCGTTGCGCCAGCCAGATATTATTCTCAATTAATGAATTTAGTGCTGCGAATGCACAGGAATTATATAAAGCCTTACTTGATTTTGAGTGGGAAGATATCATTGCACCCGATGGTTATTTTTCAATTACCAGCAATGTAAATAATGACACTATCAACAATTCCTTATTTGCGAATGTAACTGTAAAAGATGCCATTGCAGATAGATTTAGGGAGAAGACAGGTAAAAGGCCAAATGCCGGGCCACAGCTTGATAAAACAGTTATTCATTTGTATTGGCAAGAATCAGCTGTAGAGATTTTTATTGATACTTCAGGTGAAACTTTATCCAAACATGGGTATAGAAAAATTCCAGGTAAAGCCCCTATGCTGGAAGCGTTGGCCGCAGCAACAATATTAGCAACAAAATGGGATAGGGAATCACCATTTATCAATCCGATGTGCGGCTCATCTACCTTGGCTATTGAGGCAGCTTTATTGGCCACTAACCGAAGGCCGGGCTTAAATCGCAGCAACTATGCTTTTATGCATATCCTGGGATATACAAATGAAATGTATCAGCAGCAACGTCAACGGCTAGACGAGATTATTGTAACAGTACCTGAATTAATAATTATTGCAACAGACATCAGCGCTGATGCAATAAATATTTCAAAAATAAATGCCGGGGCTGCCGGTGTTGCTGACATTATACAATTTGCTGCAGGTGATTTTGAAGCAACCAATATTCCGGAAGTTAAAAACGGTATTATTTATTTTAATCCGGAATATGGCGACCGCCTGGGAGAAGCGTCAGAACTACAAATTACCTACGGCCGCATTGGCGATTTTATGAAGAAAAAATGCAAAGGTTATACTGGCTATATTTTCACGGGTAATTTAGAACTGGCCAAAAAAATTGGCCTTAAACCAAGCCGCCGGATTGAATTTTACACTGGCAAAATTGATTGCCGGTTATTTGAATACGAATTGTATGCCGGCACAAAAAGAACGGATAGCTAAGCTTTAAATAAATTGAGTAATTGGTAAGATAAGTTAGGTTTAAATAAAAAAACTTCTTTTACTTAAGTGTATGTAAAAACTTAATACTTTGCGGTATTTGTTCCACCGCCTTTGGGGATTCATCTTCTATAAAATAATATTTAATGCCGGTTTTTTTTGCCGCCTTCATAATAGCAGCAATACCTACATCACCTTGTCCTAAAACTACATTGGTTTCATCTGCTGCATGGCCATCCTGATTTCCTGGGGTTCCTGGTTTGCGGTCTTTTAAATGCAACATCAAAAAACGGCTCGGATATTTTTTTAGTAAAGCCACAGGGTCCTGCCCTGGATGTTTCACCCAAAATACATCCATTTCAAAATTCACATACCGGGCATCTGTATTGTTTACCATGTAATCGAACATAGTACCCTTTTCAAATGGCCTGAATTCGTACCCATGTGGATGATAACAGAATTGCAGTCCATTTTCCTGCATCATTTTTCCTGCTGTATTAAAAACGATAATCGCTTTTTTAATATCATCCATCGTAAATGCGCCTTCTTTATGTGGTATCCAGGCGCACATAATAAACTTGCTTCCAAAAACTTTTGCATTGTCAATTATAGCCTGTGGATTGTTTTGCAGCTCTTCAAAACCTGCACCATAACTTACCAATTGCAGGTTATTTTGCTCCAGCAGTTTTTTATATTCATCAACTGGCAGGCCATAGGTTTCACCACCTTCAATATTTGTTATTTTCCATTCTTTTATTTTAGCCAAACTGCCGGGTACATCTGTTTTAAATTCATTGCGCAGGCTATATAACTGAAGCCCTATTTGCTGGGCAAATAAAATTCTAGCTGGCATAAAAAGAGCAATACATATAAAAATTAACCACCTGGTTATTGACCTGCTTTCCATAAAAAAATTAATGTAAAAAGGTGAATTCAATTGTATCATAGTTAAGGGTAGTTCCAAAAACCATCTTTTAAAAAAACAAATTAATTTTTTAAAAAATCAGGCCTGACTTTTCGGGTAATTTGGGCCAATGTTAGAATTTTTCTTTTTTAATCTGCTGCTTTTGCAGCTTATCCTGTGTGCTGACCGCCTTTTTCGGCAGTCATGGGCACACTACCGCTTCTCAGGTGTTGTTTTGTAATAAGTGAGCCTGCATAAATTATAGGTCAGGTTCATTAAACCTATCTTCACTCTGGCTCTGATGATACCTATTGTTCTTATGATGGGATTACCCACTCTTTGGTAGACATGCCCGAATATATGTTCTACTCTTGCACGAATCTTACTCTTTACATTGTTGCGTTGTTTCTGTTGCTCCGTAAGCGGATTATTCCGATAACCTTTTTCGTGTATCTTGTTTATCATCTTACATTTCTTTACTGCTTCTTC
>JAYVZR010000348.1:0-3922 GCA_043783135.1 Ferruginibacter sp.
CCCTTCAAATAAAAATCCTTTTTGAACAGTCCCAATTATATTTTTATCAGAAAAATTATTAGGTACCCCACTGCGTTTATTAAGCTTATTAACTATTACTTTTAATTGTGACATAAGTTATCCTACGGCCTCCTCGCCTGGGTTAGGGTTAACATTTACCGTTACCGGGTTCGGTGTGGCATTAGGTGGGGTATTTTTTTTATTATTGTTATTATTATCATCCGTTGAGCTTATTTTACTTCCAGAACCTCTTAAACTAATTAGTTTACTTAAAAGATCAAACCAGAATGGCGCTCCAAGAGTTACAGCCATAGCTGTTATTAACCACCCTAAAATTGTTTCAAAGCCACCTGCTTGGTTAGGACTATATTTAAACCATTTTTTCTTTTCTTCTTTTATGTAGGGGCAACGTACACTAAGAACAGTTAGACTTTTTAATTCCTCATTTAAGCCACTATGTTTCTCTAATTTAGCCTGAAGATCTTTAATAGTGCTTTGTACGGCGGTCAACCGAATATTCAACGGCCTTAATTCTGCCGAGTCCTTTGTTCTGCTAATAAAGATTACTACGGAATCTTTTACTACCTGATTATTCTTTAATAAATTATTCAAAGAATCATAAATTCTTTTTTCTGTCCGCAAAGACTCTAATCTTGCATCCGTATTGACCTTTTTTTCCTTGCAACCAAAAAAGCTGTCACATATAATGCATGAATCTCTCCACGGTCTGCCTAAGCCTAAAATATCGTTAGCTTTTGAAGCATCATTAGCAACCATTTTATAAGTTGCATTTAAAAGAGAATCAGATTGAGGATTAGAAGGATTAGAAGAATTATTTTGTAAGATTTTATTAGGGTCCAAACTTACTCTACTGCTAATCGCCATTTGTACCATTTGCTCTCTTGCACTTTTATTCGTTGATAAAATTCTATGTATTGCTATTGTATCAACATTAAAAACATAAGCAACTATAAGCCCGATGACAAATAGAACTATCCGGGTATATTTCTTATACCATCCTGTTGCCCTTTCCATAGTATCATTAAACCAATCTTCAAGCTTTAATTTAAATGTATTCATATCAGCTCCTGAGTCTTGCCAGATTGACCTAAGAAAAAGAGCTGTATTGGGATTTAACTGAACTGTTTCTGAAGCTATTGCAGGAGGATTTGACAACCCTGGGTTTTGAGCACGTAAAATTTTAATAGCGGGATTCGCTTTATCACTGTCAACCGCTGAAATATTTATTGGTAGTTTATGAATAATTCCAGCAGTAACGGAATTATGAATTGATTGCACTGCCTGTGATTCAGGTTGTCCAAAACCTTTTAATAAATCAAGCATTACTTTTGAAAAATTACTCGCATCCAGGTAAGCAGGTTTACTATAATAATTATCCTCGCCCAAATATTTAATTAAGGGATGAGCATAGAACCATGGAGCAATTGTTTTTCCTTTAAGTAAATTTTTCAGGCCAAATATGTGTAAAATTCCACTTATGCGGTCGCCGTATGGTAAACGTGTTGAAGTTTTACCATCCTCCAACATTCTTAAAATAGCCTTCTCTAAAACTTTTGCACGAAATCCAAATCTTGTTGCGATCATCTCCTGTATAATTGTGGCTAATAAACTATAAAGAAGAAAAATAAATGTTAACCCTATAAAGACATCTAATGCCGTATTACTAAACATAAATAATGAGATTTAGAATGCTTCGCAATTGATTTTAATATATATTTCCGATTGTGAATAATTTATACCAGTACTTGTCTGTAATGTTATCATTGTAAGCTCTGTCAGCCCTTTTATTTTAATCCGGTATCATTTGGTATTTTTTACTGATCATATTGTCTATAGTTTATCAATACAAAAATGCAACATGAGCACGGTGTTGGCAACAGTTAAAACAGCTTTTTACAGACAGGGTTTTTCTGCCTGTACAGGCAAAAATAAAAATGTGGTGGAGGGGGAAAATTCTAAGGAATGAATTAGCCTGCTAACATAAAAATAAATCATGACAAATACAAGTGGTAATATCAGTTGGGTGCATCCAAAATTGTTGCTTCGGTTATAAGATTGTGGATTGTGGTTGGTGGAGACACCCACCACGGCTTGTGGTTGGTGGAGACACCCACCACGGCTTGGGTGGTTGGTGAGACACCAACCACGGCCCAACCACGGCTTGTTTGTTGCTGGCTGGTGTCTCCACCAGCCAGCAACAATTTGGGTTGCACCCCAGAGGTTACACCACTACAAATGCTGTGGCACATACACCACATACCCTCTGGGTGGTGCCCAAAAGTCTGTAGTGCCAACACCGTCAGTCCATTTTTCTGCCGGTGTATCTTCGTTATCTTTTCCCCGCCAGGCCATTGGAACAAATCTTGTATCTGCCCATTGGGTAGCTACCCTTCTGCCATTCCACCCCGCCGAATTATTGAGTACAAAAATCAACCCCGCATGTTCACCGCTTCCCTTGCGTTGCATTATGTACAGGTCGTCATCGCAGTAAAGAATGGCAGCAGCACCTCCTGCATACTGTTCGTGCACTTTTACTAAAGCGGCAATACCGCTGCCTGATCCCACAGCAGCAAGCCCGAAGTTGTAGTAATCTTGCCAAAACACACAGGGGTATCCCTGGTGGGTAAGTATGTACGCATACGCCAGCATCTTGTCGTTTATAATAGGATCAGTGCGGATGATATCGTGATTTTCTACAAAAGTTACCGCCCACTCAGCTATACCGTCGGTAACCAATGTACCGCTTTCTGTAAGCGTTTTAAGACTAAATCCATAAGTATCACAAAGCTCTTTTAATCTGCCACGGAGTGGAAAATCAAAAGCTGTTACCGGGTTATCAGTAAATGCATTGGTATTTTTTAGCCATTGGGTAATGGAGGTATCAGAATCCCAATATTCACCCACTCCAAACGGTGAGAAATTTGTCTGGCCATTTTTTGTATATAATCTTTCAAGTATAGCGTTAATCATCCAGGCACCATAGCCTTTTACAAAGTCGTAGCGCAGTCCGTCAAACCCAATGGTTTCAATTAGCCAGCGGGTATATTCCATCAGTTCGCTGTAAACATAAGGGTTGTGGTGGCACAGGTCGGGCATGCCTTCAAAAACCTGGTCATCCCTCCGCTCAAAATAAGAGGGGTGGTAGCATGTCCAGTCCCGGGCAAATCTGTTACTGCCTGGATTATATTTTGTCCATCTTTTTTGTCCGTCAAGTTGGTTAATCTCCTCTTCATCTGCACCATTGGTATGGTTCAATATAATGTCGGCATATACCTGCATTCCATGCTGATGGGCTTCTTTTATAAGTTCTTCCAACTGCATACGGGAGCCAAACCAGGTAGGCACAGTGCCCTTCTGGTCAATATCGCCCAGGTCGTAATAATCATAGGGATCATACCCCATTGACATTCCACCGAGATTGGCAGCTTTGCATACCGGCGGCAGCCAAAGGGCAGTAAAACCAGCTTCGCTTAAAGTGTTTATTTTTTCTTTTACAAAATTCCACCACTCAAATTCTTTGCTTTCCAGCCGGGGGCAATCCCAGTAAAAAGCCTGCATTATTACACCCATCATTTTTTATTTAGTATGTTTATTTATTAAAGAAATTATCAGTTGCAGGCAAAGGCAAAAAGTATAACTGATATTATGTCTCAGCGGGGTTTTCACAGTATTTGCTACAATAAATAACTACTTCCGTGAAAGCCCGATGCGTTCAGCCTTCAATTAACACAAACCCATCCTCCAAATTTTTATAATGCTTAGGTATAAAGTAAAAAAAAAAATTCTTCATAGAATCTATGTGACAGCGATAACCAAGTTAAGAAAAACACTCCTGACAAGTTGTAGATCGGGCAAGTATCAGGATTTTATTTCTGAGTATTTATAAGTTGTAAGTTTATTT
>JAYVZR010000349.1:0-3916 GCA_043783135.1 Ferruginibacter sp.
CCAACTGAAAATATCAACAGCAGGCTAACAGCAAAACCTTTTAATAATGCTTCAATCATTAATAACTAAATGAAATGGAAAGATGTGTGGTGAAGATAAAAAATAAAGCCGAAGCTTAAAATTTTTTACTTCTTTTTAAAAATTGGTACGGTGCTGCAGGGCTCTCCGTACATGATGCTTTTAGCAACAGGTCTTAACATTTTGGTTGCCAGTAAATAGGCTGCTTCGCCAACCGGCAGGTCGCCACAACCTTTTATAACAACTCTTTTATCAGCAAAATCATTAACCGGTAACAGGGCTATGTTTTTTAAAAGCAACATGTTTTTTATTTCTGCCGCCGTACCAAATACCACTTCGCTGGCAACAGGCTGCAGGTAGCTTGCGGCTAACATATAAGCCCATACTGGTATTACTGCATCGGCACTACAGGTTACTGCCACTACTTTATTTGTATAAACTGAAAGGTCAAGGCTTTTAAGGTTTTCCCTAAAATCTTTTTCTTTTAATATCAACCCCATAAATAAATAATCTTTCATGTCAAACAAAGCAATCTCTTCTTTAGGATAAAACTCCTCAAGATTTAAAGAGACTATACCGCTTTCGCTTACCTTATTTACAAATATTTCTTCCATCATTTACAAAATTAATAATAATAGGGCTGTATTTGTTTATTATCGTTTTCGATACAAGAAAATGTTTAATCATTAATTGCTACGACTAATAAAATTTGCTGTGTCTCATACATTCACACATAAAAAAAGCCGGGCATAAAGCCCGGCGTAAATAAGTTTGTTGTAAAGCTTAATACATTTTACTTCTCGTATCTTTTATATCTGCCAGTTTTTTCAACGATTCAAAGAAGCTGTAAGTTGTTTGTACCATAGCTTTAGTTCTGTCTGCTGCCTGTGCTGCTATCGCCTCCGGAGCTTCTGTAGTTTTATTGCCAACACTGTTAACTTTTAAAACATATACTCCGTTTGTTCCTTCAATTGGTGCGGATATTTTAGTTTGGTATGCCCTATTAAAAGCTGCACCAATAACTTTTGGCTCCTGCCCAACTCCATTAATTATTTGTGCTCCAAACGTAAGGGTTGAGTCTGCTCCCGCTGTTCCTATTTGCTCTTTATAAGCTGCTGCTGCTGTTTCCAAAGTTGATGCTGCACTTAATTTTTTTGTTATTTCTTCTGCCTTTTTTAAATTCCTAACGGTTAGCTCTGCCATTGGTCTTGCTGTTGCAGCATCCGGTAAACCTTCCGGTTGTATTTTTTTTAAAACCGCTACTACAAATTGATCCTGAATATTAAACGCTTCACTTACATCTCCCTGCTTGGCTTCAAAAGCCCATTTAATTAATTGTCTTGCATCCTGCAAACCGCCCAGCTGATAATCGTTTTCTTTTATCAGCGTTGGAATATCAATTTTCTTCAACCCGTTTTTTGCAACATTTGCTTCCAGTGTTTTGGCATCTCTTGCTTCTCCCGATAATTTGGTGGCTTGTGCACTGGCAAGGTTTATCGTTTCATCACTTGGTATTATTTCTTTGGCTGTATAAGCTATCTTATAAGCCGTTTCAAAATTCTTTTGATTTAATACTTCTATATAATGATATCCAAAATCTGTTTTTACAATTTTTTTATCTCCGGTAGCTCCATAAAAAATTGTTTCTGCAAATTCTTTTGCAAGGGTTATAAATTGTGAAGAAGAAAAATCATACTCTCCTTTTTTATCTTTACTTCCGGCATCATCACTGTATTGCAACACCATTTTATTAAAATCTTCGCCTCCTTTTATTGCTGTTTCAATACTGTCAATTCTTTTTTTGGCAACACTGTCACTCAAGGTTTGCTCTCCGGTTTGCGTATTTTTTGTAGCAATTAATATATGACGGCACTTTACACTATCCGGTAACTGGCGGCTGCCAATCTTTTTAGCAAGCACAAAGTTTTTACCATCCAGGTAAGGCCCATACACAGCTCCATTGGGCAAGGCCGCAATAGAATCTTTTTGAGACATTGTTAATTTTGATTTTAGGGTATAATTATCTTCAAATTTAATGGCGCTCATATTTCTTGCAACAAAAGCTTTGGCATTGGTATCTGCTAAAAATCCGGATTTTAAGCTGCTAACAAGTTCCAATGATTTAATTGTATCAGCGCTGCTTGGCAGTGCGCTAAAACTTACATAAGAAATTATTCTTCCTCCGTCCTGCTTATATATATTTTTATGCTTGCCCATGTAATCCAGTAATTCATCATCACTCACTTTAATTGTGCTGTCACTAATTGTATTGTATGGCACCGCAACATACGATATACTGGCAAATGATGTATTGTCAGCTTTTTCCTTTTCCTGCATCCATGTAGGGTAGTATGCACTCGCTGCCAGCAAGCTGCTATATTTGGTGGCTAAGGTTTGTAATATTAAAGGCTCTACAATTTGTGATTCAATTGCGTCTCTTTGATCTCCCTTGGCTTTTTTTGCCTGTATCCACCATTGCCGGGCTTTTTCAATATCGTACTGGCCGGTTGCTTTATCAGTAAAAGCCTGCTTTAATGTTTGGGGAGCATCTTCACTAAAAAGAATGCTGCTTAATTCTTTGGGAGAAAAAACAAGACCCAATTTTTCAAATTCGATGTTTAATACTTTTTCAGTTACCAATTGATCCCAGGCACTTTGGCGTAACTGATAAACTTCCGTACCACTTACCCTGCCTCCACGCTGATCTTCCAATTGTTTAACTTTTTCAGCAAACACTTTGCTGTCAATATTCTCTCCATTAATTTTACCAATGGAAGAATTGGAACCACTGCGGTTATTAGCCGTTCTGGAATCCATCATTATAAATCCAATTAAACTCAGGGCAATAACACCTATTACTATAGCTGACCCTTTTTCACGAATATTCTGAATAATCTGCATTGTTGATTTATATTAAAATGGACGGCAAAAATAGGGTAAATATGTATATTAACAAACTGTGGATAACATACTAAAATCAAGATAGGGCATGCTTTTTATAATTTACATTTTCAAAACAAATTTTAAAGATGCTTATTCTTAATTCAAATGCTATTAACATAACCTTGTTAATAAGCATCTTTTACTGTGGATAATGGTGTCTTTTTTATTTTTTACGAGGGGAAAGTTGGCGTACAAATAATCCTATCGCTTAGGGGTGGGTGGATTGCTGTGAATTACCTATCACTTATCAGGTAGCTCATTAACATAGATAAGTTTCGATAATCTCTTTTTTTTATCCTCATCTTTTTTTATTAACCGTTGTGCAAAAAATAACTTTATTATTTTTATAAGTAAACACAGTAAGCTAAATTATAAAAGGTATAGATAATACTAAATGTTAATTACCTGTTTATGATGGTGGATAAAACGAATAATTTAATTTTACAACTAATTATAAAATATTATTTCCACAAATCAACACCCATAGTAATAGTAAGTTTATCTAAAATAAAAAAGTATTAATACATATTATGAGAGATATTAACACTGCAAAGGCCAATATTGAAACTACCGGGTTTCTTGATATTGATATAGACGTGAACATAGATTTATTTGCAGAAATTGAAAAGTTGAAAAAGCAAAAAAATGCTATTGTGCTGGCACATTATTATCAGGAACCAGATATACAGGATGTGGCTGATTTTATTGGTGATAGCCTTGGGCTGGCACAATATGCAGAGAAAACGAAAGCCGATATTATTGTTTTTGCCGGTGTCCATTTTATGGCAGAAACTGCAAAGATTCTTAATCCTCTTACAAAGGTTTTACTGCCTGATTTAAAAGCAGGTTGCTCATTAAGTGACAGTGCACCACCTGC
Source organism: Ferruginibacter sp. (assembly GCA_043783135.1). Lineage (GTDB taxonomy): Bacteria > Bacteroidota > Bacteroidia > Chitinophagales > Chitinophagaceae > Ferruginibacter. The sequence goes on from JAYVZR010000349.1 coordinate 3,839, forward strand.
TTTATTTAAATTGTTTAAAGACAGGTATGCTGACCATATTGTTATTACCTATATAAATTGTTCTGCCGGTATGAAGGC
>JAYVZR010000350.1:0-10384 GCA_043783135.1 Ferruginibacter sp.
ATAGTAAATGGCCACGAAGTAAAAATATATGCACAAAAAGATCCTGCACAAATTCCATGGGGAAGTCATGGCGTTGATGTTGTGATTGAAAGCACTGGATTTTTCACAGATAAAACAAAAGCAGAAGCACATATTACTGCGGGTGCAAAAAAAGTAGTGATCTCTGCACCAGCAACCGGCGACTTAAAAACAGTAGTGTTTAATGTAAACCATGCTATTTTAGATGGCAGCGAAACTATCATCAGTTGTGCAAGTTGTACCACAAACTGTTTGGCACCGATGGCCAAAGTATTGAATGATAAATTTGGAATTGCAACAGCTATCATGACTACCATTCATGCATACACGAACGACCAAAATACATTGGATGCTCCACATCCAAAAGGTGATTTACGCAGAGCAAGAGCAGCAGCGGCCAATATTGTTCCTAACAGTACAGGCGCAGCTAAGGCAATTGGCGTAGTGCTGCCCGAACTAAAAGGTAAATTAGATGGTAGTGCACAAAGGGTTCCAGTTATTACCGGTTCATTAACTGAGTTAACAAGTATTTTAAATAAAACAGTTACTGTTGAAGAAATAAATGCAGCAATGAAAGCCGCAAGCAATGAAAGCTTTGGCTACACAGAAGATGAAATTGTAAGTTCAGATGTAATCGGTACAACTTACGGATCTTTGTTTGATGCAACACAAACAAAAGTATTAACAGCAGGCGACAAGCAATTGGTGAAAACAGTTAGCTGGTACGATAATGAAATGAGTTATGTATCTCAGTTGGTACGCACGGTTAATCATTTTGCAGGGTTAATTAAATAAATAGTCTTTGTACCGGATAGTGGTAATACTATAAAGCTTTATAGGCAGCTTGTCTGCAGGGGCGAATCGCAGCCGATAACTATCGGCTCTTGTGCAAAAAGTTCTTTGTTGAACGTCTTACATCCATAGCCTCTTATGCAAATAGGAGGCTATGGTCTTTAAATTGTATCTTTAAGCAACAAAATAAAGATCATGGAAAGCGAATTATTAAAGCGGATAACAATTATACCCGGGTTAATGGGCGGCAAGCCAACCATAAGGGGTATGCGGTTTAAAGTGTCTGATGTTTTGGGTTATCTGTCCACAGGCATGAGTCAAGAAGATTTGTTGGAAGACTTCCCTTATCTTGAAAAAGATGATATAAAAGCATGTTTATTGTATGCTGCCAAAAAATTGGATCACGTAGTAATTCTTGTAAATTACGATGCAGCTTAACTCATTTGAATTTTGGATTGACTTTAATTTGCCTCCCAAAATGGCATTATGGCTTCAGCAGGATTTTAATGCAAAGGCAAAATCATTTAGTGAGTTGAATTTTGGTGCTACTCCTGATATTGAAGTATATAAAATTGCCGCAACAAAACCCAATACCATCATTATTACCACCAAGGATATAGATTTTATAAATTTCCAAAATGTAATAGGAGAGCCGCCAAAAATATTGTACATAAACGTTGGCAATATTTCAAACAATGACTTACATATTTTAATACAGAAAAAATTTGCAGAAGTATTGAAACTCTTTTTAAAAACACATCAATCAATTATAGAAATATCAACCTTATAACTATATATGAGTAAATTTTCAGACTTTAATTTCTTCGGCTATAAAGCCCTGGTACGTGTTGACTTCAACGTTCCGTTAGATGAAAAATTTAATATTACTGACGATACAAGAATGACAGCTACCATTCCGACCATAAAAAGGATATTGGCAGAAGGCGGCAGCGCTATTTTAATGAGTCATTTTGGGCGTCCAAAAGAGGGTCCCACAGATAAGTATTCACTCAAACATTTGGTGAATCATTTACATGACTTGCTAAATACAGATGGAGGAAACACCACAAAAGTATTTTTTGCTGATGATTGTATTGGCGAACAGGCCACACTTACAGCCAATATGTTGCGGCCAGGCGAAGTATTATTATTAGAAAATCTTCGTTTTTACAAAGAAGAAGAAAAAGGCGACGAAGCATTTGCAGAAAAATTAAGTAAGTTGGGTGAAGTGTATGTTAACGATGCATTCGGTACTGCTCATAGGGCACATGCATCTACCGCGGTGATTGCAAAATTTTTTGCTGCTGATAAAAGAATGTTTGGGTTATTGATGGAAAGCGAAGTATTGAGTGCCGAAAAAGTATTGCACGAAGCCGAAAAGCCATTTACTGCAATCATTGGCGGGGCAAAGGTTTCAGATAAAATTTTAATTGTAGAAAATTTATTGGAAAGGGCGAGTGATATAATTATTGGCGGCGGAATGGCCTATACTTTTATTAAAGCAAGAGGAGGCAAAATAGGTAAATCACTTTGTGAAAATGACCGTCTGGATACCGCTCTGGATATTTTGACAAAAGCCAAACAAAAAAATGTAAGCATTCATTTACCAGAAACTTCTATTATTGCGGATAAGTTTGCAGCTGATGCAGATACAAAAGATTGTCCAAGCGACCAGATTCCTGATGGATGGATGGGTTTGGATATTGGCCAGAAGGCAGTAGGCATTTTTAGTGAAGTAATCCGCAACTCGAAAACCATTTTATGGAATGGGCCAATGGGTGTTTTTGAAATGGAAAAATTTCAAAACGGAACCAAATCTGTTGCGCTTGCTGTGGCTGACGCTACTGCAAAAGGCGCATTTAGTTTGGTTGGCGGTGGGGATAGTGTAGCTGCAGTAAATCAATTTAACTTAGCAGATAAAGTAAGTTATGTAAGTACCGGCGGTGGTGCTATGCTGGAATACTTTGAAGGAAAAGTATTGCCTGGTATTGCTGCGATAAAGGAGTAAACGAATTGCTGAAATAATTAACTTTATTGTTCAAAATATTCACTTCAGCTGTTCGTCATTCGCAAATAGGTATTTACGGAAAGGTTTTTTATGGGTTATCTTTCTGCTAACATTTATCCATTTTCGTTATAAATTATTTTATACCTGATAAATTATATATATTTAAATTCTAAACAATAAAAACTTAACAATATGAAACGTCCCGGATTATTAATTGTATTGGCCATCGTGGTAATCGTTGGCTTTTTAGGTTGCAATGGTTACAATGGTTTGGTAAAGCAGGATGAGTCTGTAAAAAAAGCATGGAATAATGTGCAAACTGAATACCAGAACAGGTCTGACCTAGTTGGGAATTTGGTAGCTACAGTAAAAGGTGCTGCTAATTTTGAGCAAAAAACATTAACTGATGTGGTAAATGCCAGAGCCAGGGCAACCAGCGTAAATATTAATGCAGATAATCTTACACCAGAAAAAATAGCCGAATTTCAGGCTGCACAGTCTCAGTTAAGTGGTTCATTAAGCCGTTTATTGGCCACAGTAGAAGCTTACCCTACTTTAAAGGCTACAGAAAATTTTACCAAATTACAAGGGCAGCTGGAAGGCATCGAAAACGGAATAAAAAATTCACGCAAAATTTTTAACGACGAGATAAATGTGTACAATACAAAAGTGCGTTCTTTTCCGATGAATATTTTAGGTGGTCTTTTTGGCTTTAGACAAAAAGAAGGTTTTAAAGCAGATGCCGGTGCAGAAAAAGCTCCCGAGGTTAAATTTTAAGTATCCCCTGCATGATGAACAATAAACGCAATGGTGGTTATATTATCGGAGGAATAGTAATTCTTCTGGCTGTCTTTTTTATGGTTACCTATAACGGGCTGGTTAAAAAGGAAGAGCTGGTAAAACTTCAATGGAATGAAGTGCAAAATGCTTACCAAAGAAGAATTGATTTTATCCCTAATGTTGTTAATGTAGTAAAAGGCCAGGCAGATTTTGAACAAACTACTTTACAGCAGCTCACTGAAGCAAGGGCAAAAGCTACTGCTGTAAATGTTTCAGATAAAGATATAACAGCCCAAGCCTATAACCAGCAAATTGCAGCCCAGGACGGCCTGGCTTCGGCAACAAACAGGTTATTGATTACTGTAGAAAAATATCCTGAACTGAAAGGAGCAGCAGCTTTTAAAGGATTGCAAACACAGCTTGAAGGAACTGAAAGAAGAATAAAAATTGCCCGGAAGGATTTTAATGTTGCCATTGCGGATTACAACAGTTCAGTAAGAAGTTTTCCTACAAAAGTAGTGGCTGGTATTTTTGGTTTTAAACCCAGGGAAGGATTTGAGTCAGATGCCGGAGCAGACAAATCGGTAGAAATAAAATTTTAATATTTAGTTATGGGTATATTTTCTTTTTTATATAAACCAAAAGAATTTTTTTCTGCAAAGGATAAAGAGCAGATAGTACAGGCAATCCGTAATGCAGAAAGAGAAACCAGTGGCGAAATAAGAGTGTATGTAGAAAGTAAGAACCCCTTTGTAAATGTTATGGACAGGGCAGCCGAGGTTTTCTTTAATTTAAAAATGGATAAGACCCAAGACCGTAATGGCGTGCTTCTGTATATTGCTATAAAGCATAAAGAACTGGCTTTGTTCGGTGATGAAGGAATTTATAAAAAAGTAGGGACAGATTATTGGGACATGGAAGTTAAAAATATGATAGCCCATTTCTCAAAAGAAAATATCAGCAATGGAATTGAGCAGTGCGTTGAACATATTGGCCAAACATTAAAAGAAAAATTTCCCTACAATGCCACTACCGATAAAAATGAATTGCCCGATGATATTGTATTTGGGAGATGAGTAAAAGTCATATTTCGTTTAGTTAAGAAACAATCTAAAAAAATAAAAATACTTCCCTTACGGGAAAAGGGCATGAAAAAATTCTCCTTCATATTACTGTCAGTTTTTATTTCTTTTATTGCCTTTGCACAGCAGGGGCAAAATTTCTCTATTGATAAAGTTATCAGTACCCCACCTATTCCGGCAAGGTTGGTAAACGATTATGCCAATATTTTAACACCCGATCAAAACCAGGCACTCGAAAGAAAGTTATACCAGTTTAATGATACCACTTCTAACGAGGTTGTAGTGGTTATTGTGCCAAGGTTGGAAGGAAAAGATGTAGCAGATGTAGCAATTGAATTGGGTAGAAAATGGGGTGTTGGTAATAAAAAAAATAATAACGGTGTTGTATTATTGGTTTCTGTGGAGGACAGAAAACTAAATATCTCTCCCGGCTATGGGCTTGAAAAAGTATTGCCGGATTTAACCTGCCAGCAAATAATAGAAAATATAATTGCTCCTAACTTTAAAGGCAATGATTATTATGCCGGCATAAACAAAGGAACTGATGCAATTATCCAGGCGACAAAAGGAGAGTTTCAGGCACCTGAAAATTATAATAGAAGTGCCAAATCCTCTGGCCTTGGCAGATTAGTTTTCTTTGCTGTCATTATCATTATTATTTTAGCAATTAGCGCTGGTGGCCGGGGGGGGGGCGGTTCTTTTATGAGCCGTAGTGGTGTGATGCCATTTATTTTAGGCAGTATGTTGGGAAGTGCAGGCCGTGGCGGTGGCGGAGGATGGGGCGGCGGAGGTGGTGGCTCTTCAGGTGGCGGCGGTTTTGGTGGTTTTGGCGGTGGTAGTTTTGGTGGTGGCGGATCAAGTGGCAGCTGGTAGTAAAAAAAATTAGTTTAATATAGAAATCCCAACCTTTAAAGTTGGGATTTTATTTATCTATTTATTATTATGTTATAGCCATTTTAGTTGTACACCTGCTTAATATATTCTGCTACTTCTCCGGGTTTGGCTTTTGAAAGTTTGTCTAACCCTGATTTAAATGCAGGGTCAGTCATGCTTCTATATTGTTCAGGAATGAATCCTCTGAATTTTATAACATAATCTATCCCTTTTTTAACTTTAGCTGCATCATTTACTTTTAACAGGTAATCGCAAAAAGCGGTGGTCATTTTTAATTTATCCTGGTTTGGCGGGGCTTGGTTATATCGGCCAGCAATAAAATCAAAATCAGCCTCTGCACCATTTGTTATAAATATAGCAGTTACAGTTTCACCCAATGCACCTTTAGCATCTGTGCTGTATTTTTTTGCTAACTCATAAGATGCTGCAGGTTCCAATATACTTAATCCTCCCAATGCTGCACCAGCAACAGTATAAGAAGAGTCATTTATATATTTTTTATACAGTGTGCCATATTTTGTATCATTGGTTGCAGCCAAAAAATTTAATGCTGCAGCCTTTGTTTTTTTGTCCTTTTCAGTATCCGCTATCACTTCAATTGCAGCAATAACCTTCTCATCTTTTACAAATTTAGATTTGGCTAACCAATTGATGGTTAACCTTTGTAAACCTGAATATTTATCTTTTAAACCAAGTGATAATTCCGGCATATTTTTTTTGCTGAAATAATCCAACGCTTCTTTTCTGTCTAGATAATTGGGAGCAAATTTATACTGCTGAATAAAATTGTCTGCGGTTTTATTATCTGCCTTTTCACAAAGCAGTGCCTTATCTGCATCAACATTAATTAAATCGGGATGTTGTTTATAGCTAAAAGTAAAAGTATCAATATTATTTTCTACCCATACTTTATAGCTCACTTTATTGGCGCCAGTATATACATCAATGGTCATAGGAATTCTAAATACCTTTCCGGTTTTTTGAATTTGCTCGATAATAACTTTTGCTTTACCACTAGCATCATCATAAGCATAATCGATTTTTAATTTGGGGTGGCCGCTGCCAAAGTACCACTGATTCCAAAACCAATGCATGTCTTGCCCGGTAACTTCTTCAAAAGCTAAACGCAGCTGATCTGCTTCGCCCGATTTAAATTTATTGGTGGTTAAATAATTGTTGAGCGATTTAAAAAATGCATCATCTCCTGCATAATTACGCAACATATTTAATATGCGGCCGCCTTTATTATAACTAACGGCATCAAACATATCCTCTTTGTTTGAATAGTTAAAACGAACAAGGTCTTTTTTATCACTACCACTTTGCAGGTAACCATTCATATCATCAAAATTATGGTCATCGGCAAAATCTTTACCATGCTTATATTCATCCCACAAGTATTCGCTGTAGTTAGCAAAGCTTTCATTTAAAGTAAGGTTGCTCCAGCTTTCAGCAGTAACCAAATCACCAAACCAATGATGAAATAATTCATGTGCAATTGTTTCTTCCCAAGTATTGCCATCAGTTAACTGCCTTGCATTTTGATAAGCGCTTTCCTGGTGTAATGTTGCGGTAGTATTTTCCATTGCACCACTAACATAATCCCTTCCTACCATTTGTGAATATTTTGGCCAGGCATATTCGAAGTTTAGTTTTGTAGAAAAAAAGCCAATCATTTCTGGGGTATTACCAAATACTCCTCTTGCATATGCAGCTTCTTTTTTCTCAACATAATAACTTACTTCTTTCCCTTTATAAGCATCTTTAATAATAGCAAAATCGCCTACTCCCATAAAAAATAAGTAGGACGCATTAGGCAAATCCATTTTCCAGTAATCAGTTCTTGTACCATCATTATTTTTCTTTTGGCTTATTAACAAACCATTGCTAAGCGTTACATATTTGTCAGGAACTGTCATATAAATTTCCTGTGTAGATTTTTGATTCGGCTTATCAATTGTAGGCATCCAGGTACTGTTAGATTCAGTCTCCCCCTGCGTCCATATTTGTATCGGTTTGTTTTTATCTTCTTCTGTGGGGTTAATAAAGTACAATCCCTTCGCATCGGTTATTGCTGCACTTCCTTCTACTTTTAAATCATTTGGTTTTGAAGTATAGCTTATATAGATGGTATAATTTTCTCCTCCTTTGTAAACCCGGTCGAGTTTTATAAATAATTGCATTCCATCATATACATATTTTAGCACTGATTTGGCAGATCCTTTAATTAAAGCTATTTCTTTAATATCCATACCCTTTGCATCTAAGGTTAATGAGTCGGTCGGATAAAAATGCGGTTTTAAAGTTATCCAGGCTTTTCCATACATCCATGCTTTTGAATAATCAAACTTTACCTCTAATTTGGTATGCACCAATTCATTGGTTTTGGAATAACTGGCCCTGTATATTTTTTTCCATAAAGTATCTTCCAAACTATTGTCGGATTGGGCTTTGGCAAGTGAAACACAAGAAATAATTGTAATAAAAATGATTATTTTCTTCATATAAGTTTTTTAATTGGCTGCAAAAGTACCCCGGTGTTTTTAAATAGAAACGTTTTTTTGGATAAATGGCAAAACCATAACTATAATAAGTAGTTTTGTAATCAAAGTAAAACACAGCATGAAGTATTTAAAGTATGGTCTTTTTTTTATTAGCCTCTTTTTTTCCCTTAACCTGAAAGCACAGCAAAATCATTTTATTTATATACAAACTGACAATAACCAGCCTTTTTATTTAAAGCTTGATAAAAATGTTCACAGTTCAACGGCATCAGGTTATATGATAATTCCTAAATTAAAGACGGGTTCCTACGCTTTGGTAATTGGTTTCCCAAAAAATGAATGGCCGGAACAAAAAGTGAGTTGCTCTATTAATGATAAAGACCTTGGATACCTATTTAAAAATTTTGGTGACAAAGGGTGGGGACTTTTTAATTTACAGTCATTAACTGTACTGATGGCAGAAGATAATGAAAAGAATACTGCTGTTGCTGTCAGTTTCAAATCTGATGCGTTTTCAAATATGCTGTCGATTGTAGTAAATGATTCAACAATAAAACAAAACGAGCCGGCAAAAGAAGAAACTAAAAAGCCATTTGTAGAGGTAGTAAATGTAGAAGAACCTCCGGTAACTGTAAAACCTGCAAAGGATAAGCCAGTTGAAATAAAAAAACCAGTTGAAGATGTTGTGAAAGTAGCGGAACGACCAATAAGTATAAAACCAGAAAAAGATAAAGTAGTTAAAATACAAAAACCTGCAATGGTAGCTGATCAGGCGCTTATTTCGAAAAAACTTACTAAAAAAACAACAGATGGTATAGAAATGGTATACATCGATGCTGATGACGGAAATCAGGATACAGTGAATATTTTTATTCCTGTAGATAAAGAGATTGCTGAAACTTCATCAAATTCCGCAACAACAATAAAAACAAAGGATACAGCCCGAAAGAAAACTGTATCAGTATCTGTACCAATTGAAGAAAAAAAGAAAGATTCAAAATTTCTTGAAATAGAATTTCCAAACCCTAATAGTACAGTAAAGGAAACTAAGGCAGATACACTGGTTCAGCAGAGCATACCAAAATCGCCTGTTATAATTTCAGATTGTAAAAGCTTTGCAACAAATGATGATTTTTTGAAGCTGCGAAAAAAAATGGCAGCAGTAGATATTCCGGAAGATATGATCAGCATAGCAAAAAAAATATTTAAGTCAAAGTGCTTTACTGCAGAGCAGGTTAAAAACTTAAGCGTATTATTTTTAAAAGATTCCGTAAAGTATGATTTCTTTGATGCAGTTTATCCCTTTGTATCCGACCCTCAAAATTTTGAGACACTGGAAAGCCAGTTAGCCGATAGTTATTATATTAAACGTTTTAAAGTAATGATAAAAAATTAATAGCGTCAGTTTAAAACATAAAATAGCCATGCTACGGTATTTCATTGAAGTTTCTTATAAAGGCACCAGATACTCCGGATTTCAAATTCAACAAAATGCCAATTCTATTCAGGCTGAAATAGAAAAGGCACTCAAAATATTTTTTAAACAAGAGATTAAATTAACTTGCTCTTCACGTACCGATGCAGGCGTTCATGCAATAAGCAACTATTTTCACTTTGATGCTCTTAGTCTACCTGTGCAGCAGGTATTAAATGAGTGTACTTATAATTTAAATGCAATTTTACCAGATGACATTGTGGTGAAGCGTATATATGAAGTAGAAAAAAATGCTCATTGCCGCTTTGATGCACTTAGCAGATCTTACCGCTATGATATATATCAAAATAAAGATCCTTTTATTTCAGACAGAGCATACTACTATTCATATAATTTGGATATTACAAAACTACAATCAGCTGCAGATGTTTTAATAGAATACAATGATTTTACTTCTTTCTCTAAAAAAAATACCCAGGTAAAATCATTTAACTGTACTATAATAAAAAGTCAATGGACTATTCAGGATAACCTTACTATTTATAATGTTGAAGCAAATCGTTTTTTAAGAGGTATGGTACGTGGCTTTGTAGGAACAATGCTTAGGGTAGGCACAGGCAAAGTATCAATCAACAATTTTCGAAACATTATAGAAAGTAAAAATTGTATTAATGCAGATTTCTCAGTTCCTCCACAAGGCCTTTTTCTTCTGAACGTACGTTATTGATTAGGCAATATGCTTCTTTTATAAATTATGCAAATTATCATCCTTCCTCTTAACTCCTATAGAATTTACCTAAACTCCGTATATCGGTATTCTTTTTCTATTAAATAGTGTCAGCAAGAAAACGCTGTAATACTTTACCATCCA
>JAYVZR010000351.1:0-3914 GCA_043783135.1 Ferruginibacter sp.
TGAAGGCCCCTTGTATATTACAGATGGAGATTATTTTATTTTCTCAGATATACCCGAAAACAAGATCTGGAAATGGAAAGATGGAGAGGTAGTAGATACCTATTTAAAACCCTCGGGAAATACCGGCCCTCCAACAAAAGCAAAAGAACCTGGCTCAAATGGGCTGGTACTAAACGCTGAAGGATCGCTGGTTTTGTGCCAGCATGGCGACAGGAGGGTGGCGAAAATGATTGCACCTGTAAATAACCCACAGCCCCAATTTGTAACGCTTGCAGATAAGTATAAGGGCAAACGGTTAAACAGCCCTAATGATGCAGTGTATCATAAAAATGGTGATTTATATTTTACAGATCCTCCTTATGGTTTAACAAATGGAATAGATGATTCTACAAAAGAATTGAGTTTCCAGGGAGTGTATCGTTTAAAACCAAATGGAGAGTTGAATCTTTTTACGGGCGAATTAAAATATCCAAATGGTATTGCGTTTTCACCCGATGGTAAGTTTTTATTTGTATCCAGTTCTGACCCTGCTAATTTTGTGTGGATGCAGTACGAACTTGATGAAAATGGTTTGGCAAAAAGCCAGCGTGTTTTTTACGAAGCGCATAGTTATGAAGGTAAAGATCTTGGCGCACCTGATGGGATGAAAGTTAATAAGGAAGGATATATTTTTGCAAGTGGCCCTGAAGGAATATGGTTATTTAATGCAACAGGTAAACTGATAGCCCGCATATACACAGGACAGAAAACTTCTAATTGTGCTTTATCCCCCGGAGAAAAAATGTTGTTGATGACATGCGATGATTATCTGATGCGTTTAAAGTTGAAGTAGTAAAATGGAAATTGATATTGTAACGAACATTTGCACATTTACTTTTCCATACTTTATAACAGGAATAATACAACAAAATGACCCTTCAATATTGTTCCGATTTGCATCTTGAATTTTCTGCAAACAAAAAATTTATTACCAAATATCCGCTAATACCAAAAGGGGATGTGTTATTATTGGCGGGGGATATTATGCCCTTTGCTGTAATAGATGAATACGCTGATTTTTTTAACTTTGTTGCTGATAATTTTAAACAGACGTATTGGGTACCGGGCAATCATGAATACTATCATGAAGACATTGTAAATAAAAGCGGACGGGTTAACCAAGCTGTAAGAAGCAATGTTTTTCTTGTTAATAATGAGGTAGTTTTTTTGGATAAGGTGAGATTGATTTTTTCAACATTGTGGTCTCATATTTCACCGGCTAATTATGCAACAGTACAAAACAGGATGGCTGATTTTACCGCCATAAAAAATAATGGCGAAGCCTTTACGCCCAATGCGGTTAACGAACTGCACCGGCAATGTAAAAATTTTATCATCCAAACTTTAACTGATAAAACAGATGCACCAACAGTAGTTGTTACGCATCATATCCCTACCTTTTTAAATTACCCTGCCAAATATAAAAGAGACCCATTGAGTGAGGCTTTTGCAACAGAGCTATTTGACCTGATTGAACAATCAACAGCCGATTACTGGATTTACGGCCATCATCATTTTAATACTCCTGCTTTTGAAATTGGTAAAGCACAATTACTGACCAACCAGCTGGGCTATATAAAATACAAAGAGAACGGAGGCTTTAGGAATGATGCTGTGATTGAAATAGAATAAGCAGTAAGAAAGCAGTAAAACAAATAATTTCTCAATAGTTTCAAAAAATATTATTGTATACTATTTTGGCACTTTACTATTTTTACTGTCACCATTAATTGCCCTGCATGGCGCATAGTATGCTCTGCCCCATGTACCAGCAATCCTATTACTGTAGAAGGAAGTAATTTTCGACCAACACCTCTAAAATCTGCCAATATTTTTTCGTTGGTATTTTTCAATTGGACCAAAGCCATATCAACCTGTTGGTTAAAACGGTTCATTAATTTGGTTACTGATAAATCTATTCCCGGCGATATATCTTCAGCCTGCAATTGTTCCAGTTGGGCAGCAGTAAGCGCTTCTGCCCTGGCGTAAGTAAACACTCTGTCCAACACACCTGATAAATGTTGTAAATGAAAACCCGGCGATGCCACACCGGCTGGTTTTTCCCAAAGCAGGTTGTCGGGAAAATCCTGCATCAGCAAAGCTAATTCTTCTCTTGCCTGAAGTAAAGCATGTGCAACCGGCTGTAATAAAGGAGGTATATCAGCAACAGGGCCACGTTGCCACACTTCTAATAAAGGTTGATTGGTCGTATTCATTGCAAAAGTATTTGTACTGCAACGTTACTACAGTTCAGTTAAATCAGTTTTGATTTTTAGGAATGCGATAACAAAAGCCATTGAGGCATTTTTGCGGAGATGATTTTTTTAATGCCGGTTAACCTTGTTACCAAAGCAGTTTTATTATTGATATTTTCTATCCGCAGGCTTTTTGAAAGTTCAGGGGCAGTTGACATATTTTGTCCGTAAAACAAACCGGGTGATGCTTCTTTAAAAAGCCTTTGCTTTATTGTATCGTCTTGTATAGCGGCAATTCTGCATGCCTTATTAAAATCAGTATGCATACCATAGCTTTCTAAAATGGAAGGACTGTCTTTTAATTCAGTATACCTTCTGTATTTTTTTACAAAATAATAGGTAGTATTATTTATTTTTTTTGTGTAAGAGGTGAAATAACGTTCCATACTGGTATATTTTATTTGTTGTAAAAAGGGACGGTGTTTGATTAAAATAAATTAAGGGGCTTTTTAAAACAGGAGATGGAAGTTTTCTACAATTAAACCAGTATTTTTTTGAATGGTTTTAGCGGTAGTTGCAGAGCTTTAAATAGGATTGGGAAGCAATATATCTAATAATGAATAGTAAAAGCTATGAAATTAATCAGCATGTATAGTGCTAAAAATTACAGCATTTCAAAAGATGGTTAGATTTAAAAGATGGTTAGTTTGGCTTAAGAACAGTTGGAATGGGGAATTGTTCAACGGATAGAGAAAATCGTGGTCGGGTAATTAGAGTGATGTAAAACTAATACTTTTTTTTAAAAATACAAATTGTAATTTTTAGAACAGTTGCATTTTGAAGCTACGCAATATGTATTTTAAGTATAAAAAAGTCAAAAAGCCGTAAGCAGTTGTATTTCAAATTGTCGCTTTTACCTGGTCTTGGATGCTTCCGAGCCGGAAAGTAAAGAATGGCCATTGAGACGTTGAGTTAAAAGGCAGATAAAAACGTCTCAACGCCTTAACAGCAAAAATAAGTTGGTGTTGTTATTGTTACATTTGTTTTAAATAATACTATATGCCTTTTATAGAAATAGAAAAACTGCCAACAAAAGAAATATTTCCGGGATTTAAGGGGCGCTGCATCCATACCGGCACCATGAGTTTTATGTACTGGACGGTACAGGCAGGAGCCCCAGTGCCCGCACATTCGCACCTGCACCAACAGGTAGCTCAGGTATTGAAGGGAAGTTTTGAATTAACTGTTGATGGCCAAACAACAATATTGCAACCGGGTATAATTGCTGTCATTCCTCCTCATGCAGTACACAGCGGTAAAGCCATTACGGAATGCGAATTAGTAGATGTTTTTTATCCCGAAAGAGAAGACTATAAATTTTAATGATGGATATCAATTTAATTAATAAAACGGCCCTTGTTTGTGGTGGTTCACAGGGGTTGGGATTAGCCACAGCCAAAGAGCTGGCTTTGATAGGGGCTACTGTTATACTGGCAAGCCGCACAGAAGAAAAATTAATAGAAGCTGTAAAACTGTTGAGCAGTGCTGCCGGTCAGCAGCATTCTTATCTTGTAATGGATCTATCTGTACCTGCAACTGCGAAAATAATTGTAGAGAACTGGGTACAAAAAAATGGCCCCATTCATATACTGATTAATAATGCAGGCGGCCCACCGGCTG
>JAYVZR010000352.1:0-10382 GCA_043783135.1 Ferruginibacter sp.
AATTCTTTTTATTTTCGGCCTTTTATTTATCCTGTTTATTGTATCATACAGGCACCTACTGTTACATTACTTGTTTCATCAATTAAAATAGCACCACCATTTACACGCAATTTTTTATACGAATCAAAAGGTATCGGCGAAGCCGTTTTTATTTTTACTTTTACGATATCATTTAATGCAGCCTGCTCCGGTGCCGGTTCTTTTAATAAAGAATTTACATCCAGTTTATATTCAATTTCTTTAACTACAGCCCTTGTGACCCGGCTATTGATTTGTAGCAAATATTTATTACCGGCTATCAAAGGTTTATTGCCCATCCAGCACAATAAAACATCCAATTCATTTTCTACCGGTGGCTGATTATCGCTTTGCACTATAACATCTCCACGGCTGATATCGATATCATCACTTAAATGCAAGACAATGCTTTGTGGTGCAAATGCTTCATCCACTTCTTTGCCGCCAATTTCAATTGCACCAATGGTACTTTGTAATCCCGAAGGCTGCACCGTAATTTTATCCCCTTTTTTATAAATACCACTTATCACTTTGCCGGCATAGCCACGATAGTCGTGCAGGGCTTCGGTTTGCGGGCGGATTACATACTGTACAGGGAACCTTGCAACAGTATAATTAATATCATTTGCCACTTCTACATTTTCTAAAATGTGCAATAACGACTCTCCTTCGTACCAGGGAAAGGCCGGAGATTTTTCTACTATATTGTCCCCGTTGATGGCACTGATAGGAATATAAGTAATATCTTTTAAACCCAAAGAAACTGCAACAGATGCGTAATCTATCACAATATTATTATACACATCCTGCGAATTATTTACAAGGTCCATTTTATTGATTGCTACCACCACATGCGGAATATTGAGCAGTGATGTTATAATAGAATGCCTGCGTGTTTGTTCTACCACACCATTTCTTGCATCTACTAAAATGATGGCCAGGTCGCTGTTTGAAGCACCTGTTACCATATTGCGGGTGTACTGTGTATGCCCCGGTGCATCGGCAATAATAAATTTACGTTTCGGCGTACTGAAATATTTATAGGCCACATCAATGGTTATGCCCTGCTCCCTTTCTGCACGCAATCCATCAGTAAGTAAAGCCAGGTCAATCTCACCATCTTCTTTATTTTTACTTTGCTTTTCAATAGCTTCCAGCTGGTCTATCATGATTGATTTGCTATCATATAGCAAGCGCCCTATCAGGGTACTTTTTCCATCATCTACACTGCCTGCTGTTATAAATCTTAGTATGTCCATTTTATAGTTATGAGTTATAAGTTATGAGTTATGAGATATATCGCCTTCGCTATTTGCTTTTATTTTTAGAAGTTAATATTGCACTTCGTATCATTTTTAAAAGTTCCACAGCATCTTTTTGCATACTAATAAATTCTTTTTCGTCTAAATATTCAGTTTCAAAAAGCAATTCAAGCCAATATATTGTTTCATCATTCTCTTTTTGAGCAATGCCAAGTTTGTGTATAAAATCTGCATTGCTTTCCGCATTTTGAGCTTCCCTTACTAGAGCACCTATTGCTGTTCCGCTTCTTATCAATTGCTTACTGAGAATGTATTCCTTTTTATTTTCAAGTAAAAATTTATACAGTTTTACAGCTCTTATTGCAAACAGAAAACTTTTGTTTTTTATAATACTGTCGCTCATTGTGATTATAAATTATGAGTTATTTAGGATTTAAGAGTAAGCCTCACTTATAACTTATCACTCATAACTTATAACTCATTAAAAGTATCCGTTCTTTTTTCTGTCTTCCATCGCCGCTTCGCTTACCCGGTCATCAATTCTTGTTTCGCCGCGTTCGCTTGTTTTAGTAGCAATAATTTCTTTTATTATATCGTCAATATTACTGGCGGTTGATTCTACTGCTGCAGTGCAGGTCATATCGCCAACTGTTCTGTATCGTACCTTTTTTACAGATACTTTATCATCTTCATCTAACTTAATAAATTCAGATGTTGCCACCAGCTGTCCCTGCCATTCCAATACTTCCCTGTTATGTGCAAAGTAGATAGAAGGTAGTTCAATTTCATTTCTTTTGATATAATTCCAGATGTCTAATTCTGTCCAGTTGCTGATAGGAAATACCCTTACGTTTTCGCCTTTATGTATCCTTCCATTGTAAGTGTTCCACAATTCGGGTCTTTGTAATTTTGGGTCCCATTGTCCAAATTCATCCCTTACTGAAAATATCCTTTCTTTTGCCCTTGCTTTTTCTTCATCTCTTCTTGCTCCGCCAATACAGGCATCAAATTTAAATTCTTCGATGGTATCCAGTAAAGTGTAGGTCTGTAGCGCATTCCGGCTTGCAAACTTTCCTTTTTGTTCGGTTAAATTTTTAGCTTTAATCGTATCTGCTACATTTCTTACAATCAGTTTTTCTCCAATGGTATTTGCCAACTCGTCCCTAAAATCCAGTGCTTCCTGAAAATTATGCCCGGTATCAATATGTACCAGCGGAAAAGGAAATTTACCGGGACGAAAAGCTTTTAAAGCAAGGTGAACCAGTACAATTGAATCTTTGCCACCGGAAAACAATAAGGCCGGACGTTCAAATTGCCCCGCCACTTCTCTAAAGATGTGAATGGATTCCGATTCCAGTTGATCTAAATAATCTAATCTGTGTTGACTCATAAATATTTTTTGCGTTAAATGAAATCTCTCCTTTTAAAGATCATTTCCATTACATTTTACTAATTGCTTTTTACTGCCGGTTCTTCATGTGCATGCAGGCCACATTCTTTTTTATCCGCATCTTCCCACCACCAGCGGCCGGCCCTAAAATCTTCTCCCGGCCTTATGGCCCTTGTACAGGGAGCACAACCAATACTTACAAAACCTTTATCGTGTAATGGATTATAAGGAACATGATTTTTAGTAATATATAATTTTACCTGTTCTGTTGTCCAGTGTAAAATGGGATGATATTTAATAATCTTGTTAGATTCATCCCATTCAACAATCGGTAAATCGTGCCTGTCTGGAGAATGCTCTGCCCTTAATCCTGTTATCCAGATAGCGTTGCCCGCCAATGCTCTTTTTAAAGGTTCTACCTTACGTATAAAACAGCAGTCTTTTCTGTTTTGCACCGATTCGTAAAATGAATTTGGGCCACGCTCTTCCACTAAATCCTGTAAAGTATTTTGATTGGGGTAATAGGCTTTTATTTTTGTTTGATACTGTTCACTGGTACTGTTCCATACAGAATAGGTTTCAGCAAACATGCGCCCGGTATCTAAAGTGAATATTTTAACGGGTAATTGATTACTTAAAATTTCATGTGTAATTACCTGGTCTTCAAAACTAAAACTAGATGAAAAAGTTACCTGCCCGGGGTATCTGGAAGTAAGTAATTGTAGAAATTCAGCAATACTTAGTCCATTTAATTGATGGAGTAATTGCGCAACGTTTGTATTTAGTGATTGATTCATGTGTAAAAAAAATAAATTGTGGATAAAAAAGTCTGCAAAAAATTTAACCAAAACTTAAGGTCTTAACAGCAATGAAGCTTACAACTGCAATAACTGCGCATGGGCATTATGTAAGGAGATAAAAGCATAGTTTATTATAAGTCTACTTAAATGATAGACAAATATAGTTTACAAAACCGAAATACAAAAATTTTATTAAAAACAAGTGGAGGAGAGGCTATTTCCGGAGTGCTTTATAGATGCGGATAGCAGATAATAATATGGCCACAAAAGCTGCCAGGCCAACCAAGCCCCAAACAACGCTCATGCTTTGTTTTACGGATGCAAGCATTACAATGGCAATCAAAAAAATGGTGGCTACTTCGTTCCAGATGCGCAATTGCTGGGATGAGTAGTAGAAAATGCCCTTCATTTCGTCTTTATATATTTTATGCAGCGTAAAATGATAGGCATATAAACCCGCAACAAATCCAAGTTTAATCCAGAGCCACTCCGGAACACTGCCATATAAAAACGCCATCCAACCGCCAAAAATAATAGTAAGGATGGCTGATGGCCATGTAATACCCAACCATAATCTTTTAATCATGATGGAAAATTGGCTGGAGAGGATGCGTTTTTCTTCTGCCCCTTTTTCCTGCGCTTCAGTATTATAAATAAACAAACGCACGATATAGAACATACCGCTAAACCAGGTTATTATAAAAATGATATGGAGTGCTTTGATGTAGAAATACATTTTGGATGTCTGATTTATCGATGTCTGATGTCTGATTTTTTTCTACTTATAAATTATTATTTATCCGTTACTTTTATACATGCGAGAAATTAATACATTCTGAATTCGCACAAATCAGACATCAAAAAATCAGACATCAGACATTTATGTTGCAGCAAATTCTTTCACCCATCCACTTAACACATCCACCCAAAGGGGATTGGTATTTAAGCAGGGTATCATTGTAAAAGATTCGCCGCCTGTTTTTAGAAAACTTTCTTTTCCACGTTCATCAATTTCCTCCAGTGTTTCAAGGCAATCACTTACAAAAGCCGGGCAAAGAATCAATAATTTTTTAATTCCTTCTTTGGGCATTTCTTCTAAACGTATATCTGTAAAAGGTTCCAGCCAGCCTTTGCCCAGCCTGGATTGAAAGGAAATACTGTATTTTTCTTTTGGAATATTTAACTCTTCCATCACTAACCTGGTGGTAGTAAAAACCTGATGGCGGTAGCAATGGGCATGTGCAGGCGATGCTGTTTCACAGCAATTTTCTACCTGTAAACAATGGCAACCGGTGGTATCACTTTTTCGGATATGCCTGCCCGGTACACCATGGTAGCTAAACAAAATATGATCATGTTTTTTTTGCAGAAATGGCTTTATATTTTCTGCCAGTGCATGAATGTAATTGGGTTCGTCGAAAAATGGTGCAAGAAATTGCAATTTAAAAGCATACTTATTTTGCTCATGAACTTCTTTGGCAGATTCAAGGGCTGTTTCAAAACTCGACATGGCATAATGAGGATACAAGGGAATTGCCAGCACTTCTTCCAGGTCTGGGTTATTTTTTTGCAACTCATCAAAAGCGGCTTTGGGTGTTGGGTTACCATAGCGCATAGCTACAGCCACAGGTTCATCAATTTTTAACTGTAGTGCTTCTTGTAACTGTTTTGTAAGTACTACCAGGGGCGAGCCTTCTTTTGTCCAGATAGTTTTGTAAGCAGCTGCAGATTTAGGCGCCCTGAATGGAACTATGATACCATTTATTAAAAAAAAACGCAATAGCCAGGGCACATCTATCACCCGTTCATCCATCAAAAATTCTTTCAGGTAACGTCTTACATCTTTTACAACAGTAGAATCAGGAGAACCGAGGTTCATTAAAACTATTCCCTTTTTTGCCATAGCTAATAATAATTTGCAAATGTAACCACTGGTATTACTAAAAGTTCAGGCATTGTAAATATTATTTTTAAACCAAGGCCATTCCGTATAAGAATAATAATGCTCCGCATTTTTTGTAAAGACCCGGTAACCGTTGCCCTTCACATGTTTGGATAGAGAATATGCTTTTATTAATTGATACAATCAAATAAAAGCAACCTATCAACATCATCTTATATTAAACATAATGAACAAGATCATAAACCTGTATGATTACAATCATTCAGCAAAATGACAATGCAATGACAAAGAAATTAGTTTACAATAGCTTGCACCGCTAATTTTGTAAGCACAAAAGAAATTAACCACTAATAAGAATGCCGGGACAACAGCACACAGACATATCAACTTTTTTTATTGCGGGTATCAACTATAAAAAATCAGATGCTGCAACCCGGGGAAAGTATGCTATCAATAATGACCAATATGCTGCCTTACTTTCTCTAACACAACAATCGGGCGTTAAAGAATTATTTGTACTCTCTACCTGTAACCGCACCGAAATATATGGCTTTGCAGAAAACGTAACAACCCTTTGCGAATTGTTATGTACACAAACAGAAGGTTCCCTGGATGATTTTATGGCGATGAGCTATATAAAAAATGGCAAGCATGCCATTGAACATTTTTTTGATGTAGCCGCGGGCATCGACTCGCAGATACTGGGCGATTATGAAATTATAGGGCAGATAAAACAAGCAGTTAAATTTTCAAAACAACAGGGGTTTATTGGCGCTTATCTTGAAAGGCTTGTGAATGGTGTCTTGCAATCTTCCAAAACAATTAAAAATAATACAGCTTTAAGCGGTGGAACAGTTTCTGTTTCTTTCGCTGCAATACAATATATAAAAGAGCATTTCAGCAACCTTGCTGATAAAAAAATATTATTGCTGGGCACAGGTAAAATAGGCAGGAATACCTGTAAAAATATGGTAGATTATTTACAGACAAATAATATTACCCTTATTAACCGCACTGATAGTAAAGCGCAGGAATTAGCGGCAGAGCTGGGTTTAAACTATGCTTCAATAAATGACCTGTCAAAATATATCGCAGAATCGGCCATTATTTTAGTGGCAACCAATTCTTCACAACCTGTTATTCTTCAATCGCAGCTTGTTAACAGCAGCGATAAATTGATCATTGATCTTTCTATTCCTTATAATGTTGAAATAGCTGCTAAGGAGTTGCCGAATATTACATTAATAAATGTAGATGAATTATCAAGAATCAAAGATATAACCTTGCAGAAAAGAGAAGCAGAAGTTCCAAAAGCAAAAGCCATTATTGAAGAACACATTGATGATTTTCTGCAATGGCACCGGCTGCGAAAAAATGTACCGGTTTTAAAAGCAGTAAAAAATAAATTGCAACAAATAAATTCCTGCTCATTATTTATCAATAGTTTTTCAAGCGACAGCCCTACTAATCAATACACTGATACAGAAGAAAAAATTCAGAAAGTAATTAATGGTATGGCAGTAAAAATGCATAGCAAAAATCAGCGTGGCTGTTATTACATTGAGGCCATTAATGAGTATATTGCCATAGGTGCAAATTAGTTTACATGAACAAAGTGATAAGGATAGGTACAAGGGAAAGCCAGCTTGCGGTATGGCAGGCTGACTTAGTACAGCAACTTTTAGCAAAAAACAATATAAAAAGCGAACTGATTTTTATAAAAAGCGAGGGTGATATTGACCTGCAAACTCCTTTATATGAAATTGGTATACAAGGCATTTTTACCAGGAGCCTTGATACGGCATTGATCAATAATAAAATTGATATTGCTGTACATTCAATGAAAGATGTACCCACTCAATTGGCAACAGGCATTGCACAGGCCGCAGTTTTGCAAAGAGCTTCTTACAAAGATATTTTTGTTTACAAAGAAGATTTGTCTTTTATTGGCAAACTGTTAGGATATGAGAATGGGCAATGGCTTCAAAATATCATTACCACCGGTTCACCATTTACCATTGCCACCAGCAGTGTGCGGCGCATGGCACAATGGCTAAACCGATATCCAACCCATTCGATAGAAAATTTAAGAGGCAATGTAAATACCCGCTTGCGAAAAGTTGCCGGAAGCAATTGGAACGGAGCCATCTTTGCAGCTGCAGGTTTGGAAAGAATAAACCTACGGCCGAAAAATGCTATTGAATTAGACTGGATGCTGCCCGCCCCTGCACAGGGTGCTATTATGGTTGTTTGCAGGGCTGAAGATGATTTTAGTCTGGAAGCCTGTAATCAATTGAATGATGATGATACAGCAATCTGCACCAAAATAGAAAGAGATTTTTTAAGGGCCCTTTTGGGAGGATGCACTACGCCCATTAGTGCATTGGCAGAAATAAAGGATAATAAAATTTATTTTAAAGGAAATATTTTAAGCCCTGACGGAAAACAAAAGCTTGCCATTGAAAAAATTATTGAAAAGGATGAATTTAATAACGCAGGTAAAATTTGGGGTGAAGAAATATTAAATATGGGTGGCGACAAAATAGTACAACAAATAAGGAATGCAAAGTAATATTCAAATATTATGTACCAGGCCATTGAGTAAAACATTGGTGGAAGAAGCGCTGCTGGAAAGCATTTGCATAGATGAAATTTCTTTTATAGAAACAGCGCCTATACAAAATATAGAAGTGCAGCAGGAGGTTGAACAGGCGGCTTTACAAATAACAACCGTAGTTTTTACCAGCATGAATGCAGTAGAAGCCGTAGCAGATTATTTAGACGGGCAGGCAGTAGATTGGGCCATTTATTGTATGGGTACCACTACCAACCAATTGGTAAAAAAATATTTTGGGGAGCAGCAGTTAGCCGGTATCGCCAATAGCGCAGCAGAATTAGCTGAGCTTATTGCAGAAGACCAGATGATTGACGAGGTAATATTTTTTTGTGGCGATCAGCGCAGGGATGAATTACCCGACATACTAAAAAAAAACAATATTGATGTTACAGAGATAAGCGTTTATCAAACCATTGCTGTTACTCATGTAATTGATAAGGTTTACAATGGCATTTTATTTTTTAGTCCCAGTGCTGTGGAAAGTTTTTTTATCAAAAATAAATTACCGGATACAACAATTTTGTTTGCCATTGGTAGTACAACAGCAAACGAAATAAAAAAACATACAACCAATAAAATTATCATAAGTAACCAGCCAGGCAAAGAAAACCTGGTGCGCAGGATGATAGAATATTTTACGTGAGTAGTGAATGGTGAATGGTCAATAGTTCCATACACATAAAAAATTCAAAGTAGCAGGGTCAGGCTCCCTCTCTTTTGGAGAGAGACTGTCCCGAAAAAATCGGGAGGTTGGGGGTGAGGTCAAACAATGGGCAATGGTTAATGGTCAATAGTTCCATACACATAAAAAATTCAAAGTAACAGGGTCAGGCTCCCTCTCCTTCGGAGAGGGCGGGGGGTGAGGTCAAACAAATAAAAAAAACAGATGATACAAAACGATTTACTTTTAAGAGCCCTTCGTGGAGAAACAGTTGAGCGCCCGCCAGTATGGATGATGCGCCAGGCAGGAAGGTATTTACCAGACTATTTAAAGCTTAAAGCCAAATACGATTTCTTTACACGTGTACAAACGCCTGAACTGGCAACCGCCATTACTTTGCAGCCGGTAGAACAGGTAGGCGTAGACGCAGCAATCATCTTTTGTGATATATTGGTAATACCACAGGCCATGGGTGTACAAGTATTGATGGAAGAAGGTAAAGGCCCTTCGTTGCCAAAAATTATACAAACACAACAGGATATTGATGCATTAATAACAGATGGTGCAGAAGAAAGTTTAAAATATGTGTATGATGCATTATCGCTTACTAAAAAAGAATTGAATGGCCGTGTGCCGCTTATTGGTTTTGCGGGTGCACCATGGACCATTTTATGTTATATGGTTGAGGGAAAAGGAAGTAAAACATGGGACAAAGCAAAGCAGTTTGCCTATACACAACCAGCTTTGGCGCACCAGTTGTTACAAAAAATTACTACCATTACCATCCAATACTTGAAGGCACAGGCAAAGGCAGGTGCAGATACGGTACAAGTTTTTGATAGTTGGGCCGGTGCTTTAAGTCCGGCAGATTTTAAAATATTTGCACAACCATATCTACTGCAAATTGCCGATGCTTTAAAAGATATTGTGCCGGTAATTTTATTTCCTAAAGGAAGCTGGTATGCATTAAAAGAACTAAGTGAAAGCAGTGCTGCAGGGTTGGGTATCGACTGGTGTGTATCGCCGCAAATGGCAAGAGAATTGACAGGCAACAAAATTACTTTGCAGGGAAACTTTGATCCTTCTATGTTGCTGGCTCCGATACCCGATATTAAAAAGGCAGTAACTGAAATGATCGACGCGTTTGGTGTGCAAAAGTACATTGCCAATTTAGGCCATGGCATTACACCCAATGTACCGGTGGATCATGCAAAGGCTTTTGTGGATGCTGTGAAAGAATATCAGATACAGCCCCACTAAATCCCTCCATCGCGGCGGAAGACTTAAAATGCCGCTTTTGTTGAATCTGAATTTTATGATGTTATAATAAGCCTGTAATAATGCGAGAAATAAAATACCAATAATTTATTTATCATGGAATTCAAAAACCAATGGATTGCTTTTATTCACCAGTTGCAGGATGATATTTGCAGCGCATTGGAAATAAGTGATGGCAAAGCTGCATTTATAGAAGATGAGTGGGAAAGGCCTGAAGGTGGTGGTGGCAAAACAAGGGTAATCAGCAATGGTAATGTAATTGAAAAGGGCGGTGTAAATACTTCTGTTGTATTTGGTGATATTACTGACCTGATGCGTAGCCAGTTAAAAATTGATGGTGATAAATGGTTTGCTGCAGGGATAAGCCTTGTAATACACCCTCTCAATCCTTTTGTACCTACCGTGCATTGCAACTACCGTATGTTTGAATTGTATAATAAAAATGGTGAAATA
>JAYVZR010000353.1:0-10368 GCA_043783135.1 Ferruginibacter sp.
TTTCCACAGGTGTAACCTGTATAAATGGAAACAACGGAACCATATCCCTAACAGGGCAAAACTTTGGAAGGGGGCCGTTTACATATACAATTATTGCGCCGTCACCATCGGGCGTAGGCACCGTTAATGCAACAGGTATGTATAGCGGGTTAACAAGTGGTGATTATTTAATTCAATTAGCAGACTCTTGTGGTGGTATTCAAACAAGAAGTATCACTGTTGATAATTATAGCTGGATAATTATTACGCATACGGTTACTAAAATTGGCTGCGACAGCATTAATGTTAGCAATATTATTAAGGACAGTAAAAATAATACAACACCCAACGCTGTTTTTAATGGTTTTTTATATGGCATATCAATAATACCCGGTGATACAAGTTGGTTTACTACCAATAATTTTGGCTTTAATATTGGTATAAGACGCAAGGCAAATTTATTTGTAAAAGATGGTTGTGGTAATATCAAACCCTATTCATGGAGCGATCCCTCAATACCATCCGTAGCCGGATCAATATCAGTCAGCAACAAAGCATGTTCTACTTTTACTGCTACAGTAACGGGCCAGTCAAATTTAACAACGCCCCAGTATTGTATTTACGATAATGCCAGTGTTTTGGTGGCATGTAATACAACCGGTGTATTTAATTTGCTGCCTTATGGAACCTATAGCATTAAAGTAACCAACAATTGCTACGACACTGTTATTTCAAGAGGCATTTCAGTTACAAACCCGGTACCTTCAGTTGCAACAAATGTAACTATAACTACCATCTGTAAATATTTTACCGCTTCCATTACCGGGCAAACAAATCTTAATAATCCCAATTATTGTCTCTACGATTCAAATGATGTTTTAATAACCTGTAATACTACCGGTGTTTTTGCCAATCAGCCTGCAGGAAAATATTGTATCAAAATAGTCAATAATACAGCCTGCTACGATACTACTATAACCCGTTGTTTTACTGTAAAAACACCTGTACCAGGGGCTAACGGTACAGTAGCAATAAGCAATTTAGCCTGCGCTACATTTACAGCAACTATCAAGGATACCGTTAACTGGAATAACCCGCAATTTTGTTTATATACCCCGGCACATGTTTTAATTATTTGCAACAGCACCGGAGTATTTACAAACCTGCTCTACGGTTCTTACTGTATTGATATTGCTAATGGCAGTAATTGCTACGACACCACTATGACCCGTTGTTTTACAGTTAACCAGCCAATACCTTCCGTAGCAAATACTGTTGCAATAAGCAATAAAACCTGTACGGGTTTTACAGCAACTATCACCGGCCAGACAAACCTAAACAATCCTCAATATTGTTTATACGATAGTTTAAGTGCGTTACTATCCTGTAATAGTACAGGGGTTTTTACAAATGTACCCTTTGGTAGTTTTTGTATTGAAATTCAAAATGACCCCAGTTGTTACGATACCCTTATAGACAGATGTTTTAGTGTTTATTTAACCCCAACTAAAATAAGTTTATCATCAACAAAATCATGCACAACTATTGGAAATTCTGATATTAAAGTGACTTTTAATACCGGCAATCCTCCCTACAACGTTTCTTTATTTTCACCTACTGGCGTATTGATGCAAACCATCAGCACCAGTGCTTCAAACTACACTTTTGTAAACGTGCAGGGTCTGGCATCTTCATTAACTTATAAAATTGTTGCAACCGGTTTATGCGGAATTAAAGACTCAAGTTTTATCAGTCCTGCAATAAGCACTTTAAACAGGGTAGCCAGTTTTAATCAAAAATGCCCATCAGCAACATGGACGAATGGATCGGCAGATGTGCTTTTAGACATTACCGGTAACAATTTAGGTGGCACTATTAATACAACAGTAATTTCTAAAAATTATTCTCCCGTTTCAATCAACCCAGTATCCAGCTCAGGGTATACTTATAATTTTACAGATCTTGGGCCGGCCATTTATATTTTTGACACTTATGTAAATAACTGCAGCCGGCATTTTTATGATACCATTACAGTTAACCCATACCTGTACCCAGATCTGTATGGTACAAAAGCTTACCAATGCAGTAACCAGAGCTTTACAGTAAATGGAAGTACCATCAATGGTAAACCACCCTACATGTATGAAATTTTTGGTAGCAGCCCTGCTATACCAAGTATTGTTACTGCACCACAGGCAAACCCGGTTTTTACAATTAACAATGGATCAAGTTATTCACTGATTCGTTTGCGTGTGTTGGATGGTTGCGGTAATGCAAGCCTTTATGATGCAAGTGTACTTCCATTGGCCAATTTTATTGTTTACCCCGAATCGCAGGAATGTTTTAATCAAACACTTACGTTAAAAGTAGATTCGATTGGCAATGCAACTTATGAATGGTATAAAAGAATAGACCCTAATGACAGTGTATTGGTCGGCACCAGCCCAACTCTTTTCTTTTCCAATTTGCTGGTTTCTGATACAGGAAGGTATTTTTCTAAAGTAGTAATCAATAGTGGATGTCTTGAAAAGTATGCTAATTACATAATAACCGGTTTTTGCGGAACGGTATTACCTATAAATATTAAATTAAATGGTTCAAAGCAAAATGACGCAAACAAACTTTACTGGAACAAAGGAGCAGAAACCATTAAAGAATATACTGTAGAAAGAATTTCAAAAAACGGGATGAGCTATCAAACAATTGGCAGCATTAAAAATAATGGCAGTGCCTCCTATTCATATGTAGATAATACTCCCCTTTCCGGGAATAATATTTACCGGTTAAAGTTTACAGATGCTGATCATAAAATAAATTACAGCAATACTGTTTCTATAAAAAATTCAAAAGTTGAAATTAGCTTATACCCTAACCCTGTAGATAACATTTTATATATTTCTGTAGCCAACACATTTCCTAAAGATTACGTCGTTGAAATAAGTAATCTTCGTGGTCAAAAAATTATGTCTAAGAGATTTGACAATATTCAAAATACTATTATTGAATACCCAAGAACATCAGCAATTATACCGGGAGTTTATTCAATATCCATTACAGATTTATTGAATCACGAAAAGGAAATATTTAAGATTATTTATAAGTAGGCGGGTAACAGGCACTGCAAATCTCTTACTTCAATTATGCAGCTAATTGATATTGTTGTTGTTTAGTTTCCTTGTATTTCCTGATTGTAGGAGTGTCAACCTTAGAAGTATATTTTTTTACAAAAAGAGTTGTCTGCCAAAATTGCTTCTTAAATAATTCCTGCGGATGAGAAAGAATAATATCTGAAAGAATATGATACCAGGCTTTATCAGTTTTGGCTAAAAACCATAATAATAAAACTTGTCACCCAGCATTTTATAATTTTGATATCTCGGCCATGCATCTAATTATGGAAAAAAGAAATATTTATAAATGGAAGTAAAAAAAATATTTTTAAAATAATGTACCCTGGTGTAACTATGCGCTCACATTAAGTAGATTGTGCATTGCAAAAAGTAACGCAATCTCAAAAATGCTAAAAGGTGCAGCAGCCTCCCTACTTTCAGATAACTTATTAAGGATGCATATTTTACTACCCCTCACGGATTTTTATCATCAACCGGCTTTTATTCAATAACCAAAAATGGAGCTGCTAAATGACTGCTGTTGGTTTTTTATTTTAAGTATTTAGTAAATATTCCAACAAATCGCTTAATTTCATCTTTACCAAAACACATCTATACTTTATGCGGAATTTATTGCTTGCCCTTTTATTTGTTGCCCCTTTTATTTGTTTTGCCCAATTAAATGTTTCTGTACTTACCCAGCATAATAACGTTAACCGTACTGGGTGGAACGACCAAGAAACGATACTGAACCATCAGCAGGTTGCATCTGCCAAATTTGGTTGCATCGGAACATTGAGTATAGATGATGAGGTATATGCACAGCCATTGATAGCAAATAATATTACTATTGGCAATTATACCGGCAATGTATTATACACTGCAACCGTTAACAATTCTGTGTACGCATTTAATGCAAATGATGTTTCAGAAGCTGCTGCATTGTGGCAGGTAAACCTGAACCCATCCGGGCAAAGAACACCCGATATTTTCGATTTAAAAGATAATACTTATGGTGCTCCCTGCGGTGGTAACTACCGTGATTTTTCTGGCCATGTTGGGCTTGTTGGAACACCTGTGATTGATACTGCATCTAAAACACTTTATGTAGTTAACAAAACAATTGACGCTGCCGGAAAATTTTATTCTTATTTAAATGCACTGGATTTACAAACAGGACAGCACAGGCCCGGAAGCCCAAAGCTTATTAGTGCTGAAGCAGATGGTACTGGCGATGGAAGTGTAAATGGCAAAATAAAATATGATGCCAAATACCAGAACCAGCGGCCAGCCTTGCTTTTGCTGAACCATATCGTGTATGTTGCCAGCGCTTCGCATTGCGATTGGGGGCCTTACCATGGCTGGGTATTGGGGTTTGATGCTGCTACCCTTAGCCTTACCTACACCTACAATACAACACCAAAAGGATGGGCAGGCGGCATCTGGATGGCAGGCCAGGGCCCGTCAGTTGGTGCTGATGGAAATATTTATGTAGTAACAGGCAATGGTACTACCAGTGCCGATAACACAGACTTAACCGGCGGCAGAAGTGAAAGCCTTATTAAACTTTCGCCACAGCTTGAATTGCTTGATTGGTTTACCCCTTCTAATTATAAGCTTCTCGATGAGCAGGATCTTGATTATGGATGCGACGGTGCCTTGATGATTCCAAATTCAAGCCTTACCATCTCCGGCTCTAAAGAAGGCATTTCTTATTTGGTTGATTATAACAATATGGGCAGGTTTAATGCCGGCAACAGCCAGGTAAAAGATACCCTTGAATTTAATCCTAACAGGCAGGGCTATGTGCATGTGCATGGGTCGCCGGTGTATGCAAAACTTACCACCGGTGAATTTGTATATGCCTGGGCAGAAACTTTTAAACTGAGGCAATTTACATTTGACAGGAACAGCGGAATTTTTTTGGATGATTTTAAACAGGGAACCCGTAACCTGGATAATGGGATGCCCGGTGCCATGCTTTCCATTTCGTCAAATGGGGCAGATACTGCATCAGCAATTGTATGGGCATGCTTCCCTTCCTCTGGCAATGCAAATAACCAGGTAAGGCCGGGCACAATTGCTGCTTATAGCGCCAATGATGTATCTGCTGGTGAACTATGGAACAGCAGCCAAAATAAAAATGATGCAGTTGGTAAATTTGCAAAATTTAATTCCCCCACTATTGCAAACGGAAAAGTATTTGTACCTGCTTTTTCAAAAGCCATAAAAGTATACGGCCTTTATTGCAATGGCGCTTTAAGCAATATTCAATATGCCAATGGAAATGGATTGAAGGCAGAATATTTTTCTAATACTACCGCTGCTGAAGATTTTCCAGCAGCAGCTTCCCTGGTACAGCTCGACAATACTATTAATTTTAACTGGGGCAATGGCAGCCCGGCACCTGCTGTCAGCAATGATGATTTTAAAGTAATGTGGGCAGGAAAATTGAAGCCACTTACTGACGATACTTACACCATTTATATTACAGCCAGTGACGGCGTAAGGCTTTGGATAAACAATGAGTTGCTGATAAGCAGCTGGACAGACAAAACCATCACTACGCATACGGCCACTATTGCTTTACAAAAAGCAACCAGCTATGATATCCGGTTAGAATATTATTCCAATACCAACCCCGCAGCCTGCATTTTGCAATGGAGTGCCACAGGTATCTGCAAACAAATTATACCAGCCTCTCAATTATTTGCAATAGCTGCAACATGCAGCAGTGATGGTACCGGCCTTATAGCAGAATACTTCAGTAATACACAACCAACAGCAGCTTTTCCTGCTACAGCTACTGTAACAAAAACAGAGCCCCTCATTGATTTTGACTGGGGTGCTGCAAACCCCGCAGGCATAAGTAACGATTTATTTAAAGCAAGGTTTACCGGCTATGTACAAAGCCTTGATTCTGGCCAGTATACATTTTATGTAACGGCCGATGATGGCATCAGGCTTTGGGTAAACAACCAGTTGCTGATAGATAAATGGATTGACCAGGGCGCTACAGAATACAATGCCACCATCACTTTGCCAAAATGCACCAAGAACAGCATACGGATAGAATATTATGAAAATGGCGGCAATGCTGTTTGTAAATTAGAATGGAGTGGCCCATTATTAAGCAGGCAAACGGTACCTACTGCTCAATTATTTACTGCTGCAGGTGTTATCCCCATTACTAAGGAGTTTGTAATTTATCCTAACCCAACCAGTACACAAAGCATAACCGTTGCATTGAATAAACCCCTGCAGCAGGGCGACAAAATAGTAATATACAATATGCTTGGGCAACTGGTTAAAAGCAAAAGCATATCCATTTCATCACCCGGTACAAAATTTACACTACCCCTTAATATTGCAAACGGTGTTTATCTGCTGCAATTGGTAAGCCATGATAAAATTTATTCGGCTAAATTTATTGTATTATAAATCGGCACTGCAGATTAAAAATTTTTACATATTGCTCCATTGCCATTAAGCAAATGTTTCAGCATTGTCTGAATTTATTTTCTCAGAACAATAATTTATTTTGAAACAGTTTGAATAAAACATTCCAGCTAATGAAAACAAAAGCACCGAAGTTTTTAAAACCTTCCGTGCTTTTGTTTTACTATCCTTTTTATAAAGGGTACCCTACTTTGTATATGCAGGTAACTAAACTTTTAATTATACTATTTTTTTGCAAAACTAAAAGCTGCAAAAAGCTTACCAGAAAAAAATTTCTATGCTGGTGAGGATTATTATAGAGCTACATTATTATATGATATAGCTGCTCCATAAATTAATTATTAGCGCTCTTAAGAAATTCAGTTATTTTATCTATATCGGTCTTAGTAATATTGGCTCTTATCTGCATATGAGTACCTACAATATCCCAGTTATCGTTGTTAAATTCGCCTGGGCCTGGCGCATTGTGGCAACGGTTACAATTTTCGCCCCACAATTGTGCACCTGATTTAGCGGCCACTTTGGCTGATTCAAAACAACCAGACATTACAGCACCCGATATGATGAATATGCCGATGAAGGTTATAGTTACAAATATCTTTTTCATACAATTTTTTTTAAGTGTTAAAAACCAAATACAAATGATACATAAAAAGTTTTAGGCTCTTCTTTTTTTGACTGATACGCAATTTTTACAAGGCTGTTCCAATGCAGCCAATAATCAACTGCAAATTCATTTGAAGTTAAATCACTACTTCCCCAGGGCGCACCTGCAGGCCTTTTATAACTTGAATAGCGGTAAGCAAATTCGAGGTTTCTGAAAAATTTATTATCCAGCAATGCGGGCCTTATGCTTGCAGACATATACCATGAAGTTGGAGAGTTTGTAAAACTGTATGGAGTTACTCCGTCGGATTTCATATAAATGGCATTATCGCCCACTTTCTGGTGCCGCAATTCGCCGGTTATTCGAAGGATGCTTTTTATTGTTTTGAGGCTTTCAAAATAATTAAGGTCTACAGCCTGCATATCCAAACTTACATTTTGATTTGGGGAACCGAGATCTCCGGTACCAGATTTATGTTGATAAGAATAACCCAATTCGAGATTTGATTTATCAAACGGAAGTATAGCCAATCTTCCTCCTACAGCAAGTGTTTTATTATTGGAAACATAAGCTTCATAGTCGAATTGACCTGCATTTAAAGTATCCTCATACAAATGAGGGCCGTTAACAATATACAAGTCGTATAAAACTTTTAAGTTTCCAAAAGGAAGTGAACCCAAAGCCCCAACTCCTGTTTCAACGGATGCCCCGATACCTCCATCACCAAACCCTGTTGGATTTGAAGCGAAACGGTTCATAAATCCTTCCGCAAGACGTCCCCGGTAAGCACCAAACTTAGGTAAAAAACGGCCTGCATGCAATGTGAGGTAAGAGTTTACAGCATAACACATATTGGCATATTCCAAGCCCAGTTTAACATATCCATCACCGGTTTCAATTTCCATTTCAGCCTCTACAAAAAGCTTTGGGGAAATACGCCAAAGAAAAATAGGTTTAAAGTTCACTGATCCAAAACTTTTTGAATCGGTGTTGGATATATAACTCATTTCTGCATTTCCATACACTATAAATTTATTTGATCCCGGGGATGCTTTTGTTATAACGCTATCCTGGGCATGTGAAAACAAATAGAAAAGTAACAGTAATACAATTGACAGTAGCTTTCTCATAATTAATAATTTTAAGTTTTAGTTTTTTTTGCAAGTGTGCGTATATAATTTACTAATTGCCAGCGTTGCATATCTGTAAAAGCTTTTTTATACGACGGCATGGGATTATGACCCTCAGTCATTTCCCAAAACAAGGCACCATCAGTTTGACTTTGAATTTTAACTGATGAATGATCTGCAGGCTTAACTGCTAAAGCAGCTGCTGCTACTCCATCGCCCTTTCCTTTATCCCCATGACAAGGAGTACAATAAGTTGAATACATAGTTTTAGCATCTTTTAAAGAAGCGGCATCGGGTGTTACCGGGTTTTTAAGAGCGTCTGCAGATTTTGGGGCCTCCCATTTTCCTCCTGATGTTTGTGCCCAAACAAGTGCGCCCGTAAATAAAAGGGCTGTAAAAATAACCAGGCGTTTTAGTTGCGTTAATGCAACATTGTGTAATTGATGAATTTTAATTGCAGGCATAGTGTAATTTTTAGTAAAGCTAATTGGGCATGCTGGCAGAAATTATGATAAAGGCCTTGTAAATACATGATTCTAATCATAAGAAATAACAGAAACTATCAATAAAAAAATTAATGCTTTTGTTAATTCAGGTTAATTTTTTTTAAACAAACCAAACCTTAATTCTTCAACTATAGCAGTAACAGGAATATTTTTATTGTACATTTTTAATTGAAAAAATACCAGGCTGCAATTGTCAGTTACTAGTTGTGATTGTATTAAATGGAGATGGTAATCAGGTATCGTACTGGCTTTATGCACAGTGAACCCAGATAACATAAATAAAAAAGTAGCAGAAAAATCCATTGCTTTATTGATAGAAGCAAGGTGGCTTAGCAATAATTATTTTAAAACAATGTGAAAAGAGGCATATTGCAGAGCCAGAAAAATTTAATGGCACAGTAACATAAGTCAGCGCAAAAATTTTATTTTTTTTAACGCCAACTTATAATTAAACACTATCTATAAAAGAATAAAATTATTGGATGCGGAAAAGAAAATTATTTCAACACCGGCAAAATAAGTTTTGATGCATTTTGTGCATCGTGATAAATTTTTATATCACTTTTTATAAAGTCCTTTTCACTGCAATGATAAATATCAATAAACTGTTGGGGGTTTCTGTCTGCCAGCGGAAACCAGCTGCTCTGTAACTGCACCATCAGGCGGTGGCCCTTTTTAAAACTATGCGCAATGGAGGGCAATTCAAATTTTACTTCTTCAACTTTGCCGGGTGTAAATGCAGATGGTTTTTCGTAACTGTTACGGTAACGGCCACGGAATATTTCGGCCCTTACCAGCATTTGGTAACCACCCATCGGGTAATTTTTTGATGCATCTTCTTCTGCATAAATATTCACATCATTAAAGCCAAAATTGTCCGGGAGCACATCAATTATTTTTACTACAAAATCTGCATCAGTAGTACTGATACTGGTCATCAGGTCGGCAATTATGCTGCCGGTTACAGTTATATCTTCTTTTAAATTACCTGTTTCAAAAACCAGTACATCGGGTCTGCGGGCGGCAAAACGCTGGTCATCGTCCATATAAGTTCTTGTTCTGTTAAAATGTACATCTTCTGTATAAGGCACCGGCTTTGCAGGGTCGCTGGTATATTGATCAAAACTATTTGCTGCAGCAGGTTTTGTCCAGTCGAGCTTACCATTTTCCTGCAGGTACATAGTTTTATCTTCTTTAGTTGCAGGTGGCCATTGGCTGAATGTTTTCCATTCATTGGCGCCGGAAATAAAAATATTTGCTTCAGCAATTTTTGATATATCACCCTTCCCTTTCAAAAAATAATTAAAGAATGGGATCTCTATATTTTGCTGATACCATTCAGCCGTGTTACTGCCAAATTGCACATTACCCAGGTGGGTGCCATCGTTGCTTGCCCACTGCCCATGATACCATGGCCCTTCTACAATTTTATTAAAAGCCTTGCCCGGGTTATTTTGTTCGGCTGCTTTGTAGGCATTCCATGCACCCCAGCAATCTTCTGCATCAAACAACCCGCCTACCCACAACATGGCAGGTTGCAAATTTTTTGTTGCATTGCGGGCATCATGGGCCTTCCA